>NZ_JASISN010000013.1:0-84174 GCF_030063085.1 Planococcus sp. S3-L1
CTTTCAGCGAACGCTATTGACCGGCACCTTACCGCTGATTTGGCTGGATGCACTGACGACGTTTCTCTACGAGTACTTTACGCTCAGCAGGAGCAGTCTGTCATTTATTGGTTAATCAACACGCGTGGCTTTTTATATTACTAATTTTTTTAGCAACTTACTCCACTTTCTCTATAAAACTTCTTTTATACTTGCGATCGCAAATCATGCCGACTTAGCCATTCACGAATCATTGCTACATATGCCTGCGGTTCTTCGATTGCTGGCATATGAGAACTGTTTTCAAAAATATGGAATTCTGCACCTGGAACGAGCTTTGCATAACGCTCTGTTGCTTCTGGCGTAGCCTCATCATAGCGACCACATGAAAAAAGGGTAGGAATTTCAATTTCATGCAAGCGTCCAGTTGCATCAAAATTCTTTAATGTGCCGGTAACGGTAAATTCGGAAGCACCCCACATGAAGTTATAAATTTGTTGGTTCATCTTGACCATGTCTTCTAGCATTTCTTCTGGCCATGGATCGACACGGCATACATGACGCTTATAAAAGACCAGCATTGCTTCATTGTATGCTGCAGAGTCTGTCGTACCTTTTAGCTCACTTTGTTTGATTGTATCCCAAATCTCTTGCGGAAATTGTTTCAAGTAATTGCGCTGGTCGCGTTCCCATCTCTGTGCATCTAAAGCAGGTCCAGAAAAAATAACACTGCGGATACCGTCTGGCTTTTCGAACAAATAAGAAGCAGCTAGCATCGTTCCCCAGGAGTGCCCCAGAATATGAACTTCTTCAAGTTTCAATGCTTTAATTACTTGCCCTAGCTCTTCTACATAACGCTTGACTGTCCAAAGTTTCGTGTCTGTTGGTCGATCTGATTTTCCGCAGCCTAGTTGGTCGTAGTGAATCACTCGTCGTTCGTCTCCTAATCGATAAAGTGGACTGTTGTCGCTGCTTTTGCCACCTGGACCGCCGTGCAAAACCAAAAGCGGGATACCGGGACCATCACCGCTGACTTGATACCAAATTCGGCCTCCTGTAACAGGGATAAAACCTTTTGTAACGTTTTCCATTAAGTGATCCCTCCTTCTCGTTAGCTACTCCTCCTCTTAATTCTCTTTAAGATAAAAAACTCCTTTTTTATCGCTCTCAAAAAGCCTCGTTTTACAGAACCATTCTACAACCCAAACGCAACGGTGGCATGTTCGGGTAATTTAGATCCGGATGTCGTCACAGTCAGTTAGCTTAAGAGCTTGTTTGGCAGAGGCAGCGGTGAATCGGTACAAATGAAGTTTCCAAGCAATGGCTTTGTCTTCGCATAGCCTTTTGAGAAAGTTTACCAAGTACAGCAAAAATAATTTTGCTATTGATTTGAGTAAGTGTATTCGTGAAATTTATGAGTGTAGAAATTCAGAAATAATCACAGATGAAATTACTTGTCTTGATTTTGCAGATTATCTTCAGGAAGAAGTGAGTAGCAGAGAGTAAAAGTACCTTTTAGCTTTTAACTCAGCAAGTAAAAAACCTTCGTTTCCTTATGGAAGGAAACGAAGGAACTTTATTTCTTCGCGCGAGTAGTAAAGTCTTTTTCGATATCTTTTTTCCAACTGCGATCGATCTTTTTTCCAGTTCGAAAAGAAGTGACAGCCTCACTCAATACGTCATAGTTTAACTGAGTTCCTTTAGCGTCTGCATGGTAGTTGACCGCGAACTCCTCATTTACTCCAAATTGACGCGCTGTCGCGACTGCGTCGATATTCGCGCCAAGAAAGATGAATTCCCAGTGTGCTTGTTTTTTCTGCATCGCAATCATTTCATGGATTTTTTTATACGTGTATTCACAGCTGGAGTTTTCTAAGCCATCTGTCGTAATCACAACCATTACTTTACCTGCTCGCTGTTCTTGCACATTGCTTATTTTCTGTATTGTCAAACCGATTGCATCCAGTAGCGCCGTCATTCCTCCTACCTGGTAGTCTTTTTCAGCTAGTGGAGAAACACTTTTTAACGAAATTCTGTCATGCAAGAGTTCGTAGCCTTGATTGAACAATACGGTTGTAACATGGATGTCGCCCGAAAGCTTCCGCTGCTTTTCGATCAATGCGTTAAAGCCACCAATGGTATCCTGCTCTAGTCCAGCCATTGATCCACTCTTGTCGAGAATAAACACCAATTCTGTCGTTTTGTTTTTCATCATCTATTCCTCCTCAAGTTTTCTTTACAACTTAAGAATATGATTTTCAACAATCAAATGGGTCGCTTTTAAAGCGACATCTCACGCACCGAGAAGCATTTGGTCAAACGCGAACAAAGCTTCGTTGATTTCATGAATATCGTAATTTTTACGTTCAATGAAATAAAGAATAATCAAATCAAATTTATGGCTACGCGATAATCGATATCCTGCTTTTTCAAGTAAATCCTCTGTTTCAGCTAGATCCAGTTCAAGAGCTATTGCAAAAGCGATAATGGTCTTTTTTAAAGGTGTATAGTCTGTATTGTTCCGAATCTTGGAAAACAGCTTGCGATCAATATTCGCTTTTTTATAGGTTTCAGTATCTGTCATTTCTTTTTCGTCAATAAAGCGGAGTAGTCGTTGTGAAAAAGATTCATTCATACCTTTAAAAATAGCCTGTAAATGGGATGCTACGTCAACTTCTGCTTCTGGACTAGAGGCAGGTTCTGAACTACTTTTCTTACGATAGCGAGTACTCTTCTCCTCTAGCACACTTGCCTCATTATCATCAATAAAAGCCGAAATGGATCGATAAAGTTTTTTACTGATTCCAAAAGATTGTTTGTCGAACACCACTACAGACACATGCATTTCATGCGCCTTCAAAAATAGGTCAATTGCGGAAATGGCAATCTGCAAAGCCGGTTCTTTTGGGTAGCCAAATATTCCAGTGGAAATGAGCGGAAAAGAAATCGACTCACAGCCAAGCTCATAAGCAAGTTCTAGTGAATTTTTATAACATTCTCGAAGCCTTTCTTCTTCGTTGTGGCTACCCCCTTGCCAGACAGGTCCAACCGTATGGATAATGTATTTGGCATTCAGCGCAAAAGCATCTGTATGCACCGCTCTTCCCACAGCGCAATAACCAATCTGGTCGCATGCCTTTTGTAACGCCTGAGCTCCTGCCGCATTAAATACAGCACCGCACACACCGCCACCCATTTTTAAATGGCTGTTGGCAGCATTGACAACAGCATCCGTCGTCATCTTCGTAATGTCGTTTCGGACGATTTCTAGTGGCATACGGACATCTCCTTTTCGTTAAATTAGTTGATGAATTTTACTTTCGCAAAATGATCTTTCAGTTTGTTTTTCATCGCGTCTTTATTGTCTGCAAACTGCTTATGGCGATGTCCGTTGCCTCCTGAAGGGTGCGGAAAACCTGAGAGAATTTGCTCGCTTGAAATCACTCGTTGCTCTACTAAATAATTCAAGGCATTCGAAACGTTTACACCTAAAGGAATAATCAAAGATTCACTTAAATTCTTTAATTCTTCCGCAAAATTCTCTGTCATGTATTTTTTCAACAGCTTGTTTTTCACTAAATTAGGAGTTGAGCCGCTGTAATTTTTGCCATTATAGAATACCGGATAAGCAATTACGGATGTTGTATGTACTAAGTGGCTAGCATCCTCGAATAACTCTGAACTAGAACACAATCCCAAATGCTCATTCAGCTCCAACTCATCTAGCATCTTTACTAAATTTTTTCGCATAGGTCCTTCAAAACTAGAGTTGTTTTTTACTTTCCGAAGAATTTCTTCATCATCATGTTCTGCCCCTGCTGCATCTATCACCGTTGAAAACGATTTTTTCATTTGATGAAATCCAGGTGTGATGCCCACAATTACTATTTTTGCATCTTTATTCACATACTCAAAAGGCGCATAATAAATCGCTAACTTTTTCTTGTCGTCTCTTGCCAGTAAAAATTCTTCGTTAATTAGTTCTTCTTTTGTATATGACGATGGAATCGATTGAATCCTTTTTTTGTATTGCTGAAACTTAGCATAGTTGGTGATTGACACGGATATTACTCTCCTTTTTACTGAACATACTTGTAACTTACCACTAGTTGGAAACCTATAGTTTGATGACTTAATTTTTTAAAAGTCATTCAACACTCTTATTGATTTTGCCTTTAAAAATAAGGCTCTACTTCTTAGATATTATTAAAGTTCCTCTTTTTTTACTAATCACTTTTAACATTCAGATAAAATTTCTACTAACTTTTTTAAATACTGTGTGAAGTCAATGACACGAGGGTATTCTTATAATGAAGACCATACTGTCAAAGCATTTAGTTAATCGCTTGACGGTAAACTTCACGCGCTAGCAAAAGCAGAAAGGAGGCCCTATGTGGAACCATTCGCTATTATTATTCCAGCATATAAACCAGATCAAAAATGCTTGAATATAGTCCAACAAATAATCGATGCTGGTTTCCAAAACATTATCGTTGTTGATGATGGCAGCGGCAAAGAATATTCGACTATATTTAAGTCACTGGAATTACATAAAGAAATAACGGTAGTGAGCCATGCCGTTAACCAAGGAAAAGGGCGCGCTTTAAAAACCGCTTTTCACTACATACTCACAAAAAAACTTCCATTTAAAGCCGTCATCACAGCGGATGCAGATGGTCAGCATTCAGCCAATGACATGGTGAAATTAGCGCAACATTTACTCAAGACACCTGATCAAGTTGTGCTTGGTGTTCGAGACTTCACTGGAAAAAACATTCCATTTAGAAGTCGATTTGGCAATCGCTTTACGCGGTTGCTGTTTAGACTTTCAACCGGCGTTGTCCTCTCTGACACACAGACCGGTTTAAGAGGCATTCCGGTCGACTACCTCCCCCAAATGCTTACGGTAATTGGTGAGCGATTTGAATATGAAATGAATGTGTTGGCGTATTTAGGAAAAAATAAGATGGATGTAGGAGAAGTGACAATTGACACCATCTATTTGGATGACAACCAAACCTCCCATTTCCACCCGTTGAGAGATTCCTACCATATTTATAAAGTATTTATTTTTTATGGGTTGTCAGGAGGAGCATCTTTTGCACTGGACATCGGACTTTATTGGGTATTTATCCAACTGCTTAAAGATCCCGCTCCAGAGCTGTTCATTATTTTAGCAACCATTGCGGCACGCATTTTGTCTTCATTGTTTAATTATTACGTCAACCGCAATAAAGTCTTTAAACAAGGATCCAGCAAGTCGCTTGTTCGTTATTATATACTGGCTGCGTTTATCATGCTAACTTCTGCCGGTTCAGTTCATTTGCTTTATGCCGAGTGGCTCGGACGTGGAGAGATGATTTTGAAAGTCGGTGTGGATGCCATTCTCTTTATCGTTGGCTTTGTGGCTCAGCGTGCTTGGGTATTTCGTAAAGAATAATTGATCTAAAAGCACCGAATCATTTTTTGAAGAACAATTATTGCATACTTAAAAAACCGATCGTATTACTGGTGCTTTGCAGTTTTCTCTATAGGCATGATGATCAAAACTTTCTCCCCTTCTAATAACATTTACGCGCATCACAAGTTCATTCTACATAAAAAAATAAAGAAACCAAGAGAGTTTTCCACTCTTTTGGTTTCTCTATCAATTGCGATGTAGGTTAAAAAACGAAACTATTCAAGTAATTATTGAAGACCAAGTAAGATCAATTTCCTTCTTCCAACATCTCCAAAAACTCTGCTCTACTCTCAGCCCCCGAATGATCGATTGCACTCAAGCCGTCCGGTCCAGGCAAAGCAGGATCTGCTCCGTTTTCCACTAGCAGCAATGCGCTTTCATTTTCACCATAGATCACAGCTGTTCCAAGTGCTGTTGAGTAGTCATCCGCCGTATTGGCATCTGCTCCAGCATCTAACAAATACGCCATCATAGCCAAATCTCCAGAATAAGTGGCGTACATCAAGGCATCTGCTCCTTCAGAATCCTTTGCATTCAACTCTTCCCCATTTGCAATTGCTACTTCAACTGCTGCAAGGTCACCCATCGAAACAGCAGACATTAAAGCGGTTTGGCCTTCTACTGCGTAATCCTCTTCATAAAGAGCATCTTCAAAATCCGGCAGGAACTGTGAAAACGCAAATGCGCTTCCGGCAAAAAGAGCAACCGTCAGCAAGTAAGCAGCACCGAGCACACCGAGCATTGCTGCAGCACCCAGAACGATTTTTCCGTGAGCAGGCTCGTAAAACTTGGCATCCTTATTATCAAATTGGCTGATAGCCTGAATACGTTTTGGTAAGCGGGGATGCGTCGATAACACTTCACTTAACCACACAACAGCGTTTGACTCTGTAGCGATTTGCTCGCAATAAGCATCTTCGTTTACTTCTGCATATGTCTTCTTGCCAATTCCAAGAAGCGTTAATGCACGTTTTGCAGCTGACGCGTTTTGAATTGTAAACGCAGCATGACGATCACACGTGTATTCACAAGACCGGCTATACGCTTCAGCAAGAAAAGGAATAAAACCAGCCGGCATTATTAACAGATTTTTCCAAACGTGACGACGTTTAATATGTGCCAGTTCGTGAGCAATGATAAAGTCTAGCTCTTCTTGCCCTTGCTCGCGTGCCAGTTCAAACACTTCAGAATACAAAACGACCATGTCGCGACCGAAGAAACGAGTTGCAAAAGCATTAAGTGCCCCTTCCGATTGAATGACAAAAACATCCGGCACTTTTTTCAGTTCCATTTGTTTCGCTAAAACTTGGACACGCTCATAAACGTCTGGAAACTGCCGCTCATGAATCCGGACTCCATTTCCGCGAATCGAACCAAGCATAATTGCGTTTGTGAAAAGTAAAATGATAAAAATGGTTAAGGCAATGGCAATACCGATAATCGATACAGCTGCTAGTGCGTAAATAACAATGCTGAAAACTAAGCTAATAATAAAATACGTGGTTTCTCTGTTTGACTGAATACTCGTCTGATTCATCGTGTACTTCCTTTCAAATTGGAATATCTTACATATAATAGCACATAGTGCCCATCTAGAGAATGTAATTTTAAATTATATAAATTGAATTAAAGAATCCAACAAATATGCCGCTTCGGTGCCATGGACAAGCCTTTGCTGGGAAGTGTCTCTGAAGAGATGGAGCAAAATAGCGAAGACGCCTTGGGGAACAAGCGAAGTGCTGAAATCCACTCGGGCGTTTAGCTCGAGTTAGTTCAGCGCGAGCCCCCGGCAAGCGAGCTGTTTTGCGGAATATCGACTGCTATCGGTTTATTAGTTCAACATATATAGTTGAATAATTATTTTCATTATAGATTTTGAGCTTTTGATTAGCATACTTGCAGAAACTTCTAAACTGTAGTACTATTTTTAAAGTACTTATTATATGCATCTGTATAACCTTAAGGATATGGCTTAGGGGTCTCTACCAGGAGCCGAAAAATCCTGCTTACAGAAAACGACTTGTTCGTTTTTTGTAAGCAGGATTTTTTTATGTTTTCTCATAAAGATCTTTGAGAGTTTGATTAATGCACTCAAGAAAGGAAGCGTACAAAAATGAATTTAAAAGTGTATATTTTAGCCTTGTCTACCGTCGCTGTTGGACTTGTCGAACTAATTGTGGGGGGGATTTTGCCGACAATTGCGGAAGAATTCGATGTATCTTTAGCAACCGCCGGACAGCTGATTACCGTATTCGCCATGATTATTGCTATTGCCGGTCCGGTCTTACTTGTCGCCACCAGCAAAGTTGAACGAAAAAAAGTTTATTTAATTTCTATGTTTGTCTTTTTTCTTGGTAACTTACTAACTTATTTCAGCCCTGACTTTACGTGGATGATGATTGCACGCGTGATCACTGCAGCGAGTACAGCACTTATCGTCGTTTTGTCTCTAACCATTGTTGCGAAGCTTGTGGAACCACGTTATCGTGCCAAAGCAATTGGTTTTATTTTTATGGGCATTAGTTCTTCACTGGTTCTTGGTGTGCCGCTCGGAATTCTCATTTCAGACGCTTTTGGATGGCGGTTTATTTTCCTTGGTATCGCCCTATTGTCAATTGGTTCTATGGTGCTGATTGCACTTTACATCCAACCGATTCCTGGTGGCACTGCAGTTCCATTTAAACAGCAGTTAAAAGCAGTGGCGAGCGCAAAAATTGGCACTGCACACCTTGCAACCTTGTTTATGCTGGCTGGGCATTATACCGTTTATGCTTATTTCACACCCTACTTAGAAGTGAACTTGCAGCTAAACTCGACGTGGATCAGTATTTGTTATTTACTGTTTGGTATAGCGGCAGTAAGTGGGGGCGCAATTGGCGGCGCATTATCTGATTCGATTGGTTCGAAAAAGAGTATCATTCTTGTGATCTCTGCGTTTGCGATCGTGTTGTTTTTCCTTCCGTTCACTACATTCTCATTGATCGTCTTCTTACCGGTAATGATCATTTGGGCAGCACTCAGTTGGACTCTTGCACCTGCTCAGCAAAGCTACTTGATTGAAACGGATCCAGCAACGTCTGACGTTCAGCAAAGTTTTAATAATTCTGCACTTCAAGTAGGTATTGCGCTCGGTTCGGCAATCGGTGGAATCGCTTTGACTCAAACCGGCTCAGTTTCAAGTATGCCGTGGGTTGGCGCTGTTATTGTTGTTGTCGCTCTTGGCTGCGCAGTGTTTTCGATCACACGTCCTGCCATCAAGCGCACAACCAAAGCTTCTGACAATCAATACGTTAAAGCGAACTTCGAGCAAAAGTAAACATTACTTATTCAGCTAAAAGAAGGCCCCTTAGGAAATCAACTGGTTTTCTAAGGGGCTTTTGTTTCCTATTGCTACTCGTCGAATTTCACTGGAACTAGTATTCTGAATGTAACTTACTTAGGATTAAGTTACATTCAAATTTGACGACAAAAAGAGTGAACTTCTTTAATTTTTTAAATTTTTATAGGGTAAACAAATTAAAATGTCTTAATTTATTTAATGCTAAATGGGTCTCACAATGTGTGAGGAACGGTTAACAGAAAATCCAGATGCGGACATTATCATGGTGGATGATCTTACTTACATCAATGCCGAGGAGATCGACAGAGATTTTTATCCGGAATTAGAATTAGGGAAAAAAGTACTTGAAATCAAAACTCAAACAGATGACGCTGATGATTTTGTAAATGGGGCAGCTTCTAAGTTGGCGGTAGGTACAGTAATCTATGAAGCAGCTAGCCCAAACCAGGGGGATATTGCTGTAGTTAATAATAAAAAAAGGCTGTATGTAATAATTGCTGAAGGTTAAGGACTTAAATATTAATTTCATACATTCGCCTTCATCTTTTTGGAAAGATTTTTCTCCAGTCATTAAATTAAATGTTGTGATAGATTAATGCAGAAAAACATTTAGTTCAGAAAGATCAGGTGATTAAAGTCTTTTTATACTAAATAAATCCTGTAATAATCCTACTACCGGATATTTGGTCAATCAGAAATTATCTTTGTTTTGAATGTAACTTAACTGCGCTTAAGTTACATTCAAAATTTCATTTTTTAGCTGTATTTAATCCAACAAAAAGCCATCCTTTGCTTAGGATGGCTTTTATCAGTTGCCTAGATACCGTTTTAATTCCAAATAAAAATTTTCGCGAGTCCCCAGTAATACAACCAGAACCATTTCGCCCTCTTCATTTTCTCGTAGGGCATAACACAGCTCATAATTGGTGCCTCTGTGATGAACGTCCAAGCAGGAATAGCCTTTTAAATCCCCTTTTTTCGCTTCGCCAATGGCCGGATCCTTACGGATGCTCGTAATGGCTTCGTCCATTTTCCGATAGAGGACTTGGTCGGACTTCTTGATCTTTTTCAACTCTTTTCCAGCTCGTTTGCTGAGCTGAACTGGCAACAAGTCTTCACTCATCTTCTTCATTATCCTCCAGAGCGTCTAAATAGTCGTCTAAACTTCCTTGGATGACAGGCTGAGCCATCGTTTCCTGTTCCAATGCTTGCAGGGCTTTTGGAATGCGGGCTTTGATTTTCTTGAATTCTTGCAACAACTCTTGCCCAGAAAGACCTTGAGCGATTAAGTCTTGTAAAATATCTGCAGAGAAATCGACTTCTTCGAATGTGGCAGGCCGGATGATGATCTCTGTCCCCGTAAATTCCATGACGGCTTCATCGGTGAGTCCAAGAGCCAGGTAAAAATCTTTGGGGATGCTCAATTGTCGTTGCTGCGAAACACGTACCCGTCTTTTTGCTTTTTTTCCGGGCTTCAGTCCGTGTTCAGACGCTCTTTTTTTCGGCATAATACCACTCATTAGTTTCACCCCTAACTTTAAAATAAAATTATTTATTTCTTTTTTTAAAGTATATCATTTTTTAGGGTGAAGGAACGTTTGACGAACTGAAAAAACATTGGCTACCGGCGACTTATTGAAGAGCCATAGAAAAGAAAGTGAATGTAACATAATTCACATTAAGTTACATTCAGATATTAAAAAAGCAGCTTAATTGATGCTCTAGCTCATTCTCTTTGTTTGGCACTAGTGTAAAGCTACTATATCTTGTCTTGTAATCGATTTGATTGCTCATGCAAAAATTCTCTCAAGCTACTAAACTCTTTTTAAAAGTTCCAACTCGTTACTTCCTGACCAATTTGAATGTAACTTAACTGCACTTAAGTTACATTCAAACACCAGTCTTTGCTGGCTATTTCCCGTTTAATTCAGCTGTCCATTCTTTAAACCAATACGAGGCCAACTCCACTTTGGGGAGGTCCATCTTCATAAGCTTTTCATGAGAATATAGAAGAATGATGCTTGTCTTATTCCAATTCCATTTCACAGTGCAGTTCTTCCATTTTATACAAGTATTAAGCAAAGTAATCTTGTGATTTTCATTTTTACTAATACTATCCTATCGAAAAGCTACGTATGATGTTGCCCGATATTTCATTTGCAAAAAACATTCGTAAAAGCTTTGAAGGATTTTCGCAAGCTATTACAAACTATAAGCTCATGAGAAATCACAAAAAACTAACTTTACTTCTCCCCTACTGTCAACTCACCAAGCGAGGCGCGGTCACGGGCTCGGCGAAGCACTGAGACAGGTGTTCTTTTCTGACTTAGTGCGAGAGCCATGCCCAAAGCGATCGGAGCGACTTTCACCTGTCTCTCTTTCTCAACCCCTCTCGCCACTTCTACTGTCTCCAAATCCCCTCTTTACTTCCTCAGTCACTTCCTCTACACTAAACTCATCGGGAACAACCCGAACACAAAAACCGCATACCGTTTTCTGCACTAGGGGTGCCCACTTTGGCTGAGATGCAAGCGCAAGCTTCGATCCCTCAAAACTCGATCAGGATAATACCTGCGTGAGGAAGTGCGGCGCATTTCTGAAATAATTTCTTTTATTAATTATTTGTAGACTATGGCTGCATCTTCACGGATGCGGTCTTTTTTGTGCACATTTTTAAGGAGGAATTATTCATGGACTCACTGCAATGCGGCACAAACCCCATCGTCGGATTTCGCTTTTCACTGCATCCGATGACTGGCGATTTTATCAAAGTAATTAAAAGGGCGTTAAACGATACCGACACATCGAACGTTTGGATGCATACGGACGACGTCTCTACAGTAATACGAGGCAAGCAAGTTCACGTCTTTAATGTCGCTAAAGTTCTAGCCTTGCATACGGCAAAGACAGGCGAACATGTCGCACTGTCCGGCACTTTTTCAATTGGTTGTCCTGGTGATTCGTCAGGTGATGTCTATTTAGAAAAAGACGATGTGCTAGTAAATACCGACAACACACAACAATACGTATCTTCACAATTTGCGCTATACCCGATGAACAATCCAGATTACATGACAGTAATTTACCGTGAAGTCGAGCGCGCTAAACATCAAGGCGTTTTCAACGATTCCATGCATTACGTAAGCGGTATTCATGGCGATATTCATGAGGTATTCGATTTTTATGAAGAAGCATTCACCAATGCCCGCTCTGATAAACATCGCCATTTGGTCATGACCATATCCATGAGCATCAATAGTCCATCTCATGGAGGTGCATAATATGTTGAAGTCGTGGAAATTAAAAGAAGTGGTATTGATGTCGTTATTTGCGGTCGTTTTCGGCATCGTCTATTTATTGTTTGTTCACGCAGCGAATATTTGGGCAGCTGTAATTGGACCACTTGCTTATGAATGGATGTTCGGTATTTGGTTTATTGTATCAATAATCTGCATGTATATTATCCGCAAGCCGGGTGCTGCCTTTCTTTCTGAAACGATGGCTGCGGCAATTGAAGTCCTAATTGGCAATGCTGTCGGCCCGCGTCTCATTTTATCTGGTGTTATTCAAGGGCTCGGTGCTGAAGCGGCATTTGCATTAACCGGTTATAAGCATTTCACTATTTTGGTGCTTATGCTTGCAGGAATCGGATCAGCTGTTTTCAGCTTTGTTTACGGCTACTTCATTTCTGGTTATGCAGCACTGGATCCATCATTCGTCGCGTTAATGTTTACGATTCGCGTTCTTAGTGGGGCAATAATTGCGGGTATTGGTGGAAAGTATATCGGAGACGCTTTACTTGCGACCGGATCACTCCGCGGTTACGCCATTGCTCGAACGAAAAAAGGTGATATCAATGCCTGAAGAGATTTTCTCTTTAAATAGAGTGTCGTTTCACTTTCCTGAAGACTCTAAAAAAACCTTAGAAAATCTTTCATTCTCGGTTTGTCGAGGCGAAAAGCTAGTCATTTCTGGGCCCAGTGGTTGCGGCAAAAGCACGCTTTTGTATATACTAAATCGCTTGTATCCTGACAACTGCGATGGCTCAATTGACGGTGAAATTCGCCTATTTGGAAAACCAGCTAGTGATTATGCCCCTGGAGAAATCAATCACCGCGTTGCAACAGTTTTTCAAGATCCTGATTCACAGTTTTGCATGCCTACCGTTGAAGAAGAACTGGCGTTTACGTTAGAAAACTTGCATACACCTTTTGAAGACATGGACATTCGCATTACCGCGGTTTTAGAATTGACGGACCTGACCTATCTGCGAAAAGCCATCATTCAGTCGTTGTCAGGTGGTACAAAACAACGAGTTGCAACTGCTTGTGCGCTAATCATGGACCCTGAAGTGTTATTGCTAGATGAACCGCTTTCTCACTTGGATCCGTATACAGCACAACAATTTGTCAACTGGCTAGAGAAACTACAGACAAGATCTTCTTTAACTATTGTCGCGGTTGAGCACAGGTTAAGCAGTTGGGGTTCCTTTTTCGAACGAGAAATCCAACTGGATGGGGATGGTCGGCTAGTAGTGGACCAGTCTTTTACACAGAGAGAGCCGGTTTTATTCCCCAAACGCTATTCTGCAATACGAGAGACCACAGCATTACGAACTGAAGAACTGTCATTCACGATTAACAACCGCCAATTGCTGTCGCCTTTATCCTTTTCAGTTGAACGCGGTGAAATAGTCGTTATTGCGGGACCTAATGGCAGCGGTAAATCCACACTCGTCAAATCACTATGTGGTATTTACAAAAAGTCGACCGGTACTGTTGAGTCAAAAGGCATTGGCTATGTTCCACAATCTCCTGAGTATTTGTTTTTGACGCAACAAGTCGCTCAAGAAGTCGCTTATTCAGGAGCCTCTAGTCGCTCAGAACTCGATAGATTAATGACAAACTTACGTCTGGATGAAATTCACAACGCTCATCCTTTCGCCATTAGCCACGGACAAAAACGCCGTGTAGCGATTGCCGCTATGCTCGCCGATAAACGCCCAGTACTATTGATGGACGAACCGACTTCTGGGCAGGATGCTGCCGCGCTGCTCGAACTCTTTGAATTGATTGACCAGCGCTCTCGGGAAGGTACAACGCTTTTGATTGTGACACACGATATGGAATTTGCGGCGAGCCTTGCTGATTCGGTGCTACTCATTAAAGGTGGCAAGTTGACAGGTAAATTTGCAGCAAAAGACGTATGGCAGAACGAAAGACTGCTCACGTTACACCATTTACTAGCACCAAAAGGAGTGGCTGACCTTGCAAAATCTTTTGCATGACATGAATCCTTCAATCAAATTTATCTTAGTGACGATTTCAATGCTTATTATTGCGTTCTTTTTTAATCCGTGGACGCCCCTGTTGTTTTGGCTAGGCATCATTCTTTTACAACTAACAATGAGTCGTACAAATTGGAAGCTATGGTTGGTCTTCATGCTCCCTTTTTCGATTGGTGCTTTTGGTTATTTATGGACTACTGTCGTATTCGGCGCAAATACTGGCGGTACCGTTATTTGGTCATTTGCTGGAATTGATGTGACTGATACACAATGGGCATACGCTTTGTCACTAGCTTTTCGCGTTATGGCGTTCTCGACTTTATCTTTGTTATTCGCTTTTACGACCGATCCGGCAAAGTTTATTATGAGTCTCATGCAACAGCTAAAGCTTTCCCCGAAGCTTGCGTATGGTGTAATGGTCGGCTATCAATTTTTACCGGTTATGAAAGAAGAATTTTTACAAATCCAACAAGCTCAAAGACTGCGCGTTGTTGAAACGAAGAAATATAGTTGGCAACGAATACTAGCTATGCACCGTGTGTTAATTCCCATGCTTGCTGGAGCCGTTAGAAAGGCTGAACGATCAGCATTTGCTATGGAAGCACGCGGGTTTACAGGTAACATTAGAAGCGCTTATTACTGCCCCATTCGATTAGGTCGCATAGATATCTTCATGTCTGGTGTTTTTATGACGATTTTACTTATTAGCTGTCTTGGCGGCGTTTGGTTGAGCTAAAAATCTTTTCAAAAAAGGAAATTCTCTTTAAAGAGAATTTCCTTTTTTTCATCTTTCTTGTATTGCATGTTTTTGTTTTGAATTTCAATTAATACCTTATGTAATATTTTACATAGTAAATAAAAACAGAGCCTCTGTACCTTTTCAGTTGATTTGCATGGGATAAATAGGCTCTTTTTAGTTTACATAATGTTATTATTAATAGAATTGACTGCATTGCTTTTCAATTGAGAAATTCTTTCGCTTTTATTACATAAAAAAAAGAGAGCTGCACTTCAGCTCTCTAACGGCCCATATGTGATAAGGTCTTCATCTCTTGCATTAACGCCATTTTTGACATGGACAATAGTTCGTAAAATCAATTTAGCTTTTGGGTGTTCTAACATCCAACGCTCATCTGGAACAATTTCAAATTGCTGCATGACCGTGTCTTTTGACTTGACCGATCCTGCAAACTCCATTGATTGTTTCGCAATGATGGTTTCAAAAAAATCAAAGTCGCTGTCATCTCGTGTATCTTCAACGAGTCTTATGACATTCAATTCGATAAAATCAATTGTCTGTTCTCCGTCCCCACCATCAAGATAAATCGTACCATTCAGTGTTTCGCCTTCTTCTAAATGTGGCATCTCAACCACTGTATTCACTTTTAGTGACCCAATGCCAATAGATGATAAAAAATCTTTAAACTTCATATCGTGGAAACCCCCAACTTTTGTTAGTACTTATATACCACAATTCGATCATTTTGAAACACGACTACAAATCTGTATAATCGTATTGATTTTCTAAATTGATTTCGTGTCGATTATAGCGACGTTTAAACAATTTATAAAAATGAGAAACCAATACCCGCACTAAAGCGTACATCGGTATTCCTAGAATTACACCGACGACGCCAAACAAGGAACCTGCTGTTAATAAGACGAAAATAATTGTCACTGGATGGATAAACATCGTCTTGCCCATGACTTGCGGTGAAATCAAGTTGCCTTCAACTAATTGTACAACAGTCCAAACAACCGCCAGCTTGACGAGCATGAATGGTGACGTTACTAAAGCAATAATAGCAGCTGGTGCAATAGCAATTGCCGGACCGATATAAGGAACAACACTCGTAACCATTGCTAGGACTCCTAATAATAATGCATACTCCATACCGATAATCAAAAACCCAATATAAACCATGACACCAATACAAAATGCAACAATTAACTGACCTTGAATATAAGCACCTAGTTGCTTATCTGCTTCTGCGAATACTTCACGTGTATCATCGCGGAATCTTGGCGGCAAAAGTTTCAAGAAATAATCCGGCAAGTTTTCGCCGTCTTTTAAAAGATAAAACAAGATAAATGGAACAATAACAATCGACAAAATAACGCCCGTAATCGTCGAAATTAACCCCGTAATCCCAGTAATGACACTGGTTACTGTATTTTGCAACGTATCTGCTATATTTGCAGGCAACGTAGCAAGTAAGGTATCAATCGTGAAATTAGATTCACTATAGTAGTCGCCGACAAATGATGTTCTCAAAAATCCATCTACATTCGTCAATAATTGCATAAAATATTTTGGGAAATCAACGATTAATGTTTCGAATTGGGAGCGTAAAAAAGGAAAAACCAAGACGATTAGTAAGGTGATTAGTCCAATTACGCCAAGAAAAATAATAACGATTCCCCAAATACGCGCTATTTTAAAATTCTCCAACATACGCAAAATCGGTCGCAATAAATAGAAGAAAACCAATGCCAATACAATCGGCAGCACGACTGTTTTCATGAAAACGCTAATAGGATGAAACAAGAACGAAACTTCTCTAAAAATATATACCACCAATCCGAGCAAAAGCAACGAAATTAGCGTGAATAGGGTGTTTCTGCCACCTAAAAAGCGAATATAACTAGTAGCAAAGAATGATGGCTTGTCCTCTGACTGCATAAGCTTCCTCTTTTCTGAATAAACTCTATAGTTTCATATTAGCATAATTATAACAAAGTTAGTCTAAGGGTTGCGACAAATATTCGCGTAACGCCTGTTTGTTTTGTTCAACATCGATATCCAAAACTGAGCCCGCGTGAGAATAATTCCCATAGCTATAGCTGTTTTCAACCGGCAAAGTCAATCGTTCAACTTCCCCGCCTCCTCCAGTTGCTAATTGCGCCGCTAACTTCACTTGGTCCAGTAACGGCATATCGGTTTGGACATAACCTTGTAATGCTCCAGCTAACTTAGGAAGTTTTGGAATAGCCGTAACACTAGCCATTTCATCTTTCATCGCTGTAATAACTTGCTGTTGACGACGTACTCGTCCAAAATCTCCTTCGTTATCGGCACGAAAACGAGCATATCCTAAAAGTTCTTTACCAGTTAATTTTTGAACACCTGGTGTTAAAGAAACACCGATATATTCAGACATTTCTTTTTCGACATCAATTTCCACACCATTTGGTGCAGCTACATCAACAAGACTTTCAAAACTCGAAAAATCGATTAGTGCATAATGATGAATTTCTACACCAAACATACCTCTTAACGTTTCTGCAAGTAAATCAACACCGCCCAAATAATAAGCGGTATTAAGTTTATAAGATTGATAGCCCGGAATATCTGCATAAATATCCCGCATAAATGAAGTTAATTTAATTTCGCCGTTCACTTTGTCATGTGTTACGAGCATCATCGTATCTGTACGAGACTTCTCCTCCCCGCGTGAATCCACACCTAACACTAAAATATTTTCATATTCTCCATTTGCTTCGTCTTCATTGAAGGTAACAGGTTCTTGTTGTGATTGATCTGCCAAACTTTCACCATTTTTAAATTGTATGAATGCATAAGTACCAATAGCGACCAAGACAATCAGGAGCAGGAAGATGATACCACGCAGTCGAAATCTTCTTTTTCTGCGTCTTTTTCTTTTAATGGGTTGTAATTCTTCTTCCATAAGGAATGCACTCCTTTCTAAACTTTCACGTCAATAAGACGTTATCGTGATCATTAAGTTTCGACATTTTTTAAATAGTGCAACTGGACATAAAATAAATAGTGCTGGTCCCCATTCCGTGAATATACTTGGCGGTCGTTCACCATCAGCACATTATTATACCGAAATTCAGTAAGCTAAAGGAAGCGTTCCACTGCTAGTATTAATAGAGAAGACATTTTTATTGTCGGAAATCCACTAGAGTGGTAAGATTCTTCTTATCAAGCTGACAGGAGACGATTAAATGACGGAAAAAGCGACATTTGCTGGCGGCTGTTTTTGGTGCATGGTCAAACCGTTCGATCAGTTTGACGGCATTGAACAGATCGTTTCAGGCTATAGTGGGGGACATGTTGAAAACCCTACATACGAACAAGTAAAATCTGGAACAACAGGTCATTTGGAAGTTGTGGAAATCACTTTCCAACCTGATGTCTTTTCTTACGAACAATTACTCGATATTTTTTGGCAACAAATTGATCCGACAGACGACGAAGGTCAATTTCAAGACCGTGGTCCCTCTTATCGTGCATCCATCTTCGTTCATAATGAACGCCAACGTGTGATTGCGGAAAAGTCAAAGCAGGAACTCAACGACAGCGGACGTTTCACTAAACCGGTTGTCACTGAAATCCGTGAGGCCACACCTTTTTACCCAGCTGAAGATTATCATCAAGACTTTCACAAGAAAAATCCCGAACACTACGAAAACGACCGAGCAGCATCTGGTCGCGATGAATTTCTTTCCTCTACTTGGGAAAAAGTTGACGCTTAATGTGTCAGCTTTTTTTACCCATTAAAATAAACTGATTATTCAACTAATAAAAAATTGGTTTAGATTTTTTTACTTTATTCTTCGTTTTCAGGGAGGTACTCGATTGAAGTTTATTGAATCTATTGACCCAATCATTATGTAATTGCTAGTCGTTCCCATCGTTGTTATTGGAATCGGAATTTTACTGTCCATTATCACTAGACGCATCTACATTGGACCGATTGTAACGATGGTTTTAACCTTAAGCTATAATTATTGGTATTTCACGACTTTTTTTCCCAATTCAGAATTATCATTTACGATGGTTTCGTCTTGGTGCATCATCTTCCCTTTAATATCTCTCTATCTTTCTTGGCTTGTTTCGATCCAAATTAAATCCATTAAAGCTTTGTTTGAAATGGAACCTGGAAAAATCGATTAATTTTTTTATTGTGCAATAAGAAAAACAAGATAGCAATTATCGCTATCTACTAAACATGATAAACAAACCATTCAGAAAAAGTCCGCATAGCGAAATAGCAATTACTAAACTCGGTAAGTTACTGACTGCGATAAACGATGCTAGTCTGTCACCATAAAATTTACATAAAAAGGCCTACCTTTTAAGAATCCTAGCAGTACTTTATGTGAAAGCAATCCTTTCAAAAAACGTTGGTCAGCATCATTTCTCTATCTTCGCTCAAATCTATTATAATCCTACTATAATTTTTATTCCTTACTCAAATTTTCTTTATTTTATAAATGAATACAAACTTGTGTTCCCACTGTCTATTCATTTAAAATAGAGGTGTGAAAGGCGGGTTGTCAATGAAACTCGTAAATTGGAGTTACGCAAAGCGCTATAATATAAAAGCGATTTTCGATGAATTTCCTCATGTCGTCGTTTTATTCCGTCAAATTGGTGGCTATTATTTTATCTATTCGATGAAAGGCCTGACCCAAGAGCATATTCCCGGTCGGCGTGATTATGTTCAGATGGAATACTTATTAAATAAAGAGCTAGGTATGTTGGAAGCTTATTTAGAACGCAAATCCAGATAAAACCTGCTTCTATTTTTAGTTTATCCGAGACCACGGGCGATTGCTATCGATTTCCGTGGATTTCGTGGTATACTAATCTTATTGTGAAATTTGGGAGGTACGTATAAATGATAGCAGTAAACGATGTGAGTCTTCGCTTTGGTGATCGCAAACTATTCGAAGATGTAAATATTCAATTCAACCCTGGTAATTGCTACGGATTAATTGGTGCCAATGGTGCTGGTAAATCGACATTCATCAAAATTCTTTCTGGTGAACTTGAAGCACAGTCTGGAAATGTCTATATGGGTTCTGGTGAACGCTTAGCGGTATTAAAACAAAACCACTTTGAGTACGAAGAGCATGCTGTCCTTGAAACAGTTATTATGGGCCATAAAAAGTTATATGAAGTCATGTCTGAGAAAAACGCTATTTATATGAAAGAAGATTTTTCTGACGAAGATGGCATGCGCGCAGCTGAACTTGAAGGCGAATTCGCTGAACTTAACGGATGGGAAGCAGAATCTGAAGCAGCTATTCTTTTGCAAGGACTTGGCATTTCTGAGGATCTTCACGACAAAACAATGGCTGAACTTTCAGGGTCAGATAAAGTAAAAGTGCTTTTGGCACAAGCTTTGTTTGGTAAACCAGATGTTCTATTACTGGATGAGCCAACAAACCATCTAGATTTGAAAGCTATTCAATGGCTAGAAGACTTCTTAATGAACTTCACGAACACAGTCATCGTTGTATCACATGACCGTCACTTTTTGAACAAAGTGTGCACGAATATCGCCGATCTTGATTTCGGTAAAATTCAGCTGTATGTAGGTAACTATGATTTCTGGTACGAATCAAGTCAATTAGCGACACGTTTGGCATCAGATCAAAATTCGAAAAAAGAAGAAAAAATCAAAGAACTTCAAGCCTTTATCGCCCGCTTTTCTGCCAATGCATCTAAATCGAAGCAAGCGACATCACGGAAAAAAATGCTTGATAAAATTGAGCTGGATGATATTCGTCCGTCTTCTCGTAAATACCCGTTTGTTAACTTTACGGTCGGCCGTGAAATCGGCAACGATGTGTTGACAGTTAGAGATCTTAGTCAAACTGTAGACGGCAAGAAATTGTTAAACAACATTAGCTTTAATATGAGTAAAGAAGACAAAATTGTATTGATTGGCGATCCACTTGCTAAATCCGCGCTTCTTCGTATTCTCGCTGAAGAAGACCAACCCGAAACAGGCGACAGCCGTTGGGGTGTGACAACGTCACGTGCTTACTTGCCACTCGACAACACATCCTACTTTGAAGGCAGCGAAACATCCTTAGTAGACTGGCTTCGTCAGTACTCACCTGAAGACGAAAGCGAAACTTTCTTGCGCGGCTTCCTTGGTAGAATGCTATTCTCCGGTGAAGAAGTGAAAAAGAAACCTTCTGTTTTATCTGGTGGCGAAAAAGTACGTTGTATGCTTTCGAAAATGATGCTTTCTCATTCTAACGTTCTATTACTAGATGAGCCAACAAACCACTTGGACCTTGAATCGATTCAAGCATTAAATAACGGCATGATTGCTTTTAAAGGCGCCATGGTCTTTACTTCTCATGATCATCAGTTTATCCAAACCGTTGCAAACCGTGTCATTGAAATCCGTGAAGACGGTTCAATTCTTGATAAGCAATTAGGCTACGATGAATATTTAGAATGGAAAGAGACGCAAGGCATTACAAACTAATCAATCGTTTAGTTGACTTAAAACAGGCTCCTCTCGCACGACTGAGGGAGCCTGTTTTTTTCTGTTAGGCAGAAAAAAGCTGAAGATCTGTACAGATCTTCAGCTTTTTTTATTGTTTATTTGGTGAAACGTTTTACTAATCTCCCTGCAGGTAATTTGGAAACGTATTCGTTTCCTGAATTTGATACTTTTTTAACAAGCGCTAATAGATCTTCGTCGCCTGCCCAGTGATCGGTAATGACTTCTGTTGGGAATTTGTTTAACATCGTATTGATAACGAATACCGCAACAACAACATCATCCAAAAATCCACCAGGTCCTACGAGAATCTCTGGCAAGAAATCAATGGGTGCGATAAAATACATAATCCCAGCACCAATAGCCGCTTTACTTTTCGAATCAATTCGGCTATCAAGCATTAACCTCGTTAACAAATGGAACAAATCAGGAGCAAACAAAACATACCCGCTCACTGTTCCGACAACCCCTGGTTTACTATCTACCCAGTTCTGCACTTTTAACCGTAACTTTTGGTAAAAGTCATGCTGCTTTTCTTCACTTGGCATCGGTTTTTTCAAATACTCATTCGTCATTTGTTTGTCCCCCTTGGGCATTCTGTTAACCATTAAAATACTAAGGTAATATTAGTGGCTACACGTTCTTTGTCAGCTACACCTTCAAAAATGGTGAATTTTACTGGTTGACCTGGATTCAATTTTCGGAATCCTTCTACGTTAATATTCATTTCCTCGAAAAAAAAGTCTTCCCCGTTATCACCTAGAATCATACCGATTCCTTTATTTTCATCAAATGATTTCACTTTGCCTTCCATTTTGAAAACCTCCCATATCGTCTTTATCCAGTCATCTTTTTATACCCTTCTGACACTTAATAAAAACCTTGCCGATTAAAGCTAATCAATTGCTAACGGACATTACCTTTTTTCATTCCATTAAAAAGAACCGCTCCCGAAAGAGCGGTTCTTGGTTATTATGCTTTAGTTACGTTTGTCGCTTGTGGTCCACGGTTGCCTTCTTCTACTTCGAATTCAACACGTTGCCCTTCGTCAAGCGTTTTAAAGCCGTCACCTTGAATTGCCGAGAAATGTACGAATACATCGTCTCCGCCTTCAACTTCGATAAAACCAAAGCCTTTTTCTGAGTTAAACCATTTTACTGTTCCTTCTTGCATGTAAATTACCTCCTGTAGTAAGAAAAATTTTAATATGGAATCTTTTTCAATAAAAAATTCACATATTCCCTAAAGTACCATTACTTGCTGATCACTTTTGGGAATATGTGAATAGCTGTGATTGGTCAAGATTTCATATTGTTTCATTTATTATATCAAATTGACCACAAATGTCAAACAAATCTAAAAACTTGTTTGAGGATTCCCATTAAATAACCAAATCAAGCCGTGAAATATTTGCAAATCTTCTTCACATGATTCACAGTACTCTACTTCTTCTTCATTCCAATAGCAGGAAAAAGCTATCTCTCTTTGCTCGTTTTCAGCAAATCGTTGGCTGAATTCTTTTTTTAATTCTTCAAGGTAGTTTCTAGCGTTTTCCGCTAAAGTGAACTGTTGTTGCGAAATAATTTGATCTTGCCATCCCTCAAACATCCACCAAGGTTCAAAATTTGCTCTTATGTAAATAATGTCATGCATGCAACAGCCTCATTTCTCCCTAGTTAGCATTGTGCCAAATCTTAATAGGCTTGTAAAGTGTTTCATTCATTTTTTTTACGAGTTTCGAAAGTTTGTATTGACTTCTTGTTTCACGTAAAATATAGAGTAGCAAGTGCAGTGAAATGAAACTTTTCAATGCGCAGGACGTATAGATTAAGTAGCAGTGAAGGAGGCCCTTTGCATGAAGCCCTTAAAGCCAATTGAAAATTTTATCAAGAGACAATCCGTGAGTCTGCCGATAATGGCTGTGATGTTCCCAGTCCTTTATTTAGGTGCAGAAATTGGGTTGATTGCTTCTGGAGCAGTTGCAGCCGGAACTTATATCGCTAGCAACAGCACCCTTAAGCAAGTTCAAATTTCTACGGACTCCAAAAGTCTTGGCATGACGCGCAGCGAGTTAAAAAATGTGCGAACCCAAATAAAAGAAGGCAAAGAAAAAATCAAACAGTTGCAAGGCAATTATTATAAAGTTCGTTCGATTTCTTCTTTTAAGCAGTTGATGGATATGACGAAAATTGCCAATAAAATCATACTCATCGTGCAACAAAACCCAAGGAAGTTCTATTTAGCTGAACCGTTTTTTTATTCTCATTTAGATTCAGCAATTGAATTAACAGAAAAATATACGTTGCTTGTTGGACAACCCGTTAAAGACCAAGAAATGCGCATTGCTTTGCAAGACACACGGGAAATGCTGCTATCACTTAACAAAGTAATGGAGCAGGATTTAAAACGTGTGTTGTCCAGCGACATTGAAAAATTGCGTATGGAATTAGATTATGCACAATTGGCTGTCAATCAGCATAACAATCAAAAATTACTCGTTCAGCCAGAATCTGAACATGAGGGAGACGTGGAAGATGACAGAAAAACCTTCAACTCGAAGTGAGTTAGATGATTTATTGGAATCCCCTTTCGGTATGCAAATGAAAACGCAGGAACAAACACTTGGAGAGATAGCAGAAGAACGTCCTGTTATGTTGATGGATCGTTTATCAAAAGACGAGCAAGCGAAAGCGCGTGAGCTTGCTAAACAAATTCCTATTGGGAATAATGAAGCGATTCTTACTTATGGTGCCAATGCTCAAAACCAACTCAGCCAGTTTTCGCATAAAATGCTTGACCATGTGCAGAGCAAGGACATTGGTCCTGTCGGTGATGTGTTAAATGATTTGATGAAAAAGTTACAAGAACTGAATCCTGAAGAGTTGACACAAAGTAAAAAATCAGGAATTCGCAAGATTTTTTCAAAAGCTAAGTATTCGATCCAAGAAATGATGACGAAATACCAAAAGCTTAGTAGTCAAGTGGACCGCATCAGCATCCAACTGGATCATTCCAAACGTGGACTTCTCGATGATGTGCAAATGCTCGAACAGCTTTATGACCAAAACAAGACTTATTTCCAAGCATTAAATGTCTACATCGCTGCTGCAGAAATTAAGCGTGATGAAATTATGAGCGAAACGATTCCAGCACTACGTAAAAAAGCAGAAATGTCACAGGACCAAATGGTTTATCAAGAAGTTAACGATATGGTTCAATATGTAGACCGTTTGGAAAAACGCCTTTATGATTTACAATTATCACGCCAAATTACCATTCAAAGCGCACCACAGATTCGTATGATTCAACAAACCAACCAGACGCTCGCAGAGAAGATTCAGTCATCTATCATGACATCCATTCCGTTATGGAAAAATCAAATCGCCATTGCTTTAACTTTAAACAAACAGTTAAAGGCTGTTGAAGCTCAAAAGCAAGTCACTGCAACTACTAATGACTTACTGTTGAAAAACTCTGAAATGCTGAAAATGAATTCAATCGAAACAGCTCGTGAAAATGAGCGCGGCATTGTTGAAATTGACACCTTGAAAAAAACACAAGAAAATCTATTAGAAACAATTGAAGAAACCTTAAAAATCCAGTCAGAAGGTCGCAGAAACCGGAAAGCTGCTGAGATTGAAATCGGTCGCATGGAAGAAGATTTAAAACAGCGTTTGCTCGCCATTCATGATGGTCATGAATCGAATAACAACTGACAAAAATGCCTCTGAAGCTAAAGCTTCAGAGGCATTTTATTCTATAAGGTCGTTTGGACAGTATTTCATCTAAATCCGACAGTATCAGGCTCTATTCCGACAGTATTTCAGCTAAACCCGACAGTATTTGTGTCCGGTCGGACAGTATATCCAATTAACTGGAAAACACTATAATCTATTATACAAAAAAGAATCAAAAAAAACTTGCGCTTAGCTTTATACGCCTTCAGCCTGTCTGAATTACCAAATGTAAGCTTCGCTTCAACAAACGCAACGTTTGTTCAACAAACTGTTCTAAAGAATCGGCGCTAACGGATTTATTGCCATACATCATCTGATAAAATGCTGCCTGCTCTTCAGAAATCGATTCACTACTTAAAAACAGATGCAACACTTCAATGCCTTGTTTTTTAGCTTCTGCTACAGCGTTTGCTGTATCCACTATGCCGTTCTGCGCGTAATTATAGGCAGATGGCTCACCATCGGAAAAGACCAGTAAAAATCGGTGTTTTTCAGTCCGGCGCTTTATCCGGCCATTCATCCAGCGAATAGCAAATCCATCCCGATTGTCTTCATGGGCTTCAAAGGAAGCGATTTCTTTAGCATGGTCTATGCCGCGGTCTTCAAATTTATGCATCCACTCAAAATAGTTTGGCTGCTCAGCATCACTTGCTTCGTATGCATCCTCATAAAACAGCACAATTTCATGTGGCACATTCAAGCCTCGCAACACGTCATGAAACAACAACACAGCTTGTTTGGTTTCTTCTAACTTATCAAGCATTGAAGCAGAGCCATCGATCAATAAACAAAAAACCGCATCTAATTCTTTAGAAGGTGCTGTTTTTCGGTAAAATGGTTTGGGTCGTTCTTCGATAGCAAGCGGCACTAACTTTTTTGATAACCTGCCTGCGTTCAGATTACTACGCACACCTTCCTGCCTTTGTGTCATTCGTTTTTTTAATTCTTTTAATAACGCACGTACGTAAGGCGCTTGTTTTTGACGCCAGTCTTCAATTTCTAAGCGATGATCGCCGTCTACTTGACTCCGCGATTCGTAATAAACCACTTGATCATTCGCTGAGCCAAATTGACCTTCTGCTTTTTTAGGCTTGCTTGTCATTTGTCGGTCATCTGCATCACTATCTTCTAAATGTTCGCCTCTTGAATCGCCTTTTGCCGTTTGTTCCACGTCTCCTTTACCCTCTTCTTCCCTGCCACCTTCAGCAAGCTGCGAATCGCCACGTTCAAGCTCAAACTCCATCGCAGGGGCCTCACTCATCTCGGTTTCTCGGTGCCAAGACTCAAACCATTCTTCAATGGTGTCAATTTCTTCTGGTTCTTCTGCTCTGTCACTTTCAATCCCTTCATGGTAATGAAAAGGTGGCACTTTTTCCAACGCTTCGCCAAATGTATAATAGCTATGGATTGCGTCTGTTTCAAACATAAATTCAGCACGGTCCATTATTTGATCTACGACTCTTATAGAATCCATCGTTGTTTTCGCATCATACAATTCAGTCCAAATTAAAGATAATGCCCGAGGCAGGCCCTCCATCTCTATTTCAACATTACGCAAACGCAAATAGGCCGCATTGATCAAAAAATCCGCTTTAAAGCCTTTTTTGAGATTTTGTTTGGATTGGTCTTTGTGGTATTCCTTATAAACCATGTCTCTTATGTCAAAAGCTGCCACTGTTCCTGGTCGAGCCGTCTTGATCTTTTCAGATAACCGAAATTCTTCTGCACATAACAGTAATTGTTCTCTTAAATTGGGCAAAGTCGTCTTACTTTTCTTAAACTCGCGCCACGCAGCTAAACTGAAATCACGCCAAAATCCACCCGCCATTAAATAAATATCCGATAAATAACCGTTGCGTTCGACTCGCTTAGAACGATGGCGCCAAAAGACACTAATCGACATGGCAGCTTCTGACGGCCGCAACTCTACTAGTTTACGGGTTGTTACTTTTAAATAAGGTGCATCGGCCAGTGCACCCGCAAGCATTTCCATTTGGTGAAGCAATTTCGTATCGATGGTTTCATTATTAAACTGAATAAAGCGGTTAACTGATGCCATCATT
This sequence comes from Planococcus sp. S3-L1, assembly GCF_030063085.1. NCBI lineage: Bacteria > Bacillati > Bacillota > Bacilli > Caryophanales > Caryophanaceae > Planococcus > Planococcus sp. S3-L1. Next base: position 27,145 of record NZ_JASISN010000013.1, read on the forward strand.
TCCACCTACTTTTTCCAAGTATGAGCCAAGTCCATGAACAAATCACGTTCACTTTCATCATCTAATTTTTCTGCAATGGCGTATTGTACTGCGCGCAGAGGGTCCATATGTTGAGATAGAGCCGTTGCATCTAGCAAACTTCGAATCGAAGCCGCTTCTTCTGATAATAAGCCATTTTTTACTTGTTTCATTAAATCCTCTGCTAAATTCAGGATAAACGATTTCAAACTTTCTTGTGCATCTGGGAATTCGCGGTCCCATAAGTCAGCTAATTGCTGACCCGTTAAATATGGAATCGGATAAGCAATAAATCGGTTTTTTAATGCTTCATTCATAGGTGCAGTCCCGATGTAGCCTTCATTTATCGCTGAAATCACACCGAAATCAGGATGAGCTCTAATCACTTCTCCTGTAAACGGATTGGTCATCATTCGACGATGGTCCAAGGCGCTGTGGAGAATTGGTAAAGTTTCTGCTTTGGCCATATTGATTTCATCGATATAAAGGAAATGGCCTTTTTTCATCGCTGTCACGACAGGTCCTTCAACAAACTCGATGATGCTTTGTCCGTCTCGCTGTACCAACGTTTTAAATCCTAAAAGCGCTTCTGCATCAAGATCTACAGAACAATTGATACTTTGCATCGGCTGGCCAAAAAGCGATGATATACTTTCTGCAAGCTTTGTCTTGCCGGCGCCCGTTGGTCCTTTTAATAGCACAGGCTTTCGCAATACAATTGCAGACAAAATGTCTTGCCAAAGATGATCGTCCGGTGCAATATACCCTGACTTACCAATCAATTTATCGTATTCTTCATGATTTCGTTGTTGTCTATTTGCAATATCTTGCTCAATCACTGACATTTGGATCTCCTCTTTTCCACACAAAAAGCCGATGTACACCATCGACTTTTCATCATTCTATTATGATTCGAAATAAGTTTTATAGAACCCACCAATTTTTCCGGTATTGTCCACTACAAAAATGAATTCTTCGGTTTCGTTTTTAACTTCATATTCTTTACCTACAGTTAGTACATTCGAGACCAAAAATTTAGCTGCGTCTGTATGCTTACATGTAACGGTTTTGATTGTTTCTTTTGCTAACCATTCGTTATGAATCATTGTCCTCATCCTTTTCTATCTGTCTCTCTTCAGTATAAGGAAAAAGTAGATTAATTTCAAACAGACTCTTACTAGATGGATATCCTTGTTACTTTTTCGTAAATTTCGCACGATACAAATAACGCAATAGCACAACCATTACAACAACAAACGACAGTAAAATTAGAAACACTTGTACGTGCTCGAGAATTGTCTCATAGGCATAAGGAAATGTTCTGCTGACATTAAAATAAACGAGCAGCCAGACAAATCCAGCTGTATAGGCAAACATCATATAACGCATAACCGGAAAGCGGTTAGCACCCACAACATAGGGCATGGCCCAACGAATGCCCGGCAGGAAAAAACTAAGAGCAATTGCCCATTCTCCTCTTTTTTCCAGAAACTCACTAAATCGACTGATAGGTTGCTTCAGACGGGTGCCGCTTAATCGCATTAGCAAGCGATGCCCTAAGCTACGACCAATAAAATAAGCAAATGTATTGCTAGTAATCAATCCTGCATACGCTGATAAAAAAGCATAAGTTGGCTTAAAGTCACTAATTTCTGTTAACACGCCTGATAAAGCCGCTGCTACTTCATTTGGAATGGGTAAGCCAAATAACAGAAGCCAGTTGAATATGAACATGCTTATGTATCCATGCTTTTGTATCAATTCGATTAAAAATGAAATATCCATAGAACATTCCCGCCTTTAAACTACTCTTTCCTTTATCATGACAAAAAAAAGATAGTCCTGCAATGCAGGACCATCTTTTACATCATTTATTAAGATTCTAGCAATAGATCTTCTGGGTTTTCGATCATGTCTTTGACCATTTTCAAGAAACCAACAGAATCGCTTCCGTCAATTACACGGTGATCGTATGAAAGAGCCACGTACATCATTGGACGAATTTCAACTTCATCGCCAATAGCTACTGGACGTTTTTGAATTGTGTGCATTCCAAGGATACCTACTTGCGTACCATTTAAAATCGGTGTAGATAGTAATGAACCAAAGACGCCACCGTTTGTAATTGTGAATGAACCGCCTGTCATGTCTGCGATTGAAAGCTTTTTATCGCGAGCTTTTTTAGCAAGTTCGCCAATTGTTGCTTCAATTTCAGCAAAGTTCTTTTTGTCCGTGTCGCGAACGATCGGTACCACAAGTCCTTCTTCAGTTGAAACCGCAATTCCTACATCGTAAAACTGTTTTAGCAATACATCTGTACCTTCTAATTCAGCATTAACATATGGGTATTTTTTTAGTGCAGCAGTAACTGCTTTTGTGAAGAATGACATAAAGCCAAGTTTCACATCGTTATTTTTAAGGAATTGATCTTTTTTGCGGCTACGCAATGCCATAACATTTGTCATGTCGATTTCGTTGAATGTTGTCAACATTGCAGTTGATTGTCTTACTTCAAGAAGACGTTTTGCAATTGTTTGACGGCGTCTTGTCATTTTTTCACGAACAACGCGACCATTTTCTTCATCAGAAGAAGGTTTAGCAGTTTTAGGTGCTTCTGCTTTTGCAGCAGGTGTACTAGCTACAGGTTGTGATCCGTGAGCTTCAACGTCTTGAACGCGTACACGGCCCATCGGATCTACTGGAGAAATCGCAGCCAGATCGATTCCTTTTTCACGTGCCAATTTGCGAGCTGCTGGGCTTGCAATGGTACGGTCAGAAGAAGATTGCTCTTCAGCTGCTGGATCTTTTTCTACAGGTTCTTGAGTTGCAGGAGCTACTGTTTTAGCTGACTCTTCCGATTTAGGAGCTTCTTCAGTTTTAGGTGTTGCAGCTTCGCCAGAACCTTCACCAACGATCGCGATCACTTGCCCAACTTCAACTGTATCGCCTTCTTGTGCTAAAAGTTCTTGAACCACTCCAGCTTCTTCAGAAATAACTTCAACGTTAACTTTATCTGTTTCTAGTTCAACGATGAATTCTCCTTTTTCAACTGATTCGCCTGGCTGTTTAAGCCACTGAGCGATTGTTCCTTCTGTAATCGATTCTGCTAATTCTGGTACTTTGATCTCTGCCACAAAAAATTCCTCCTTAGATTATCCTTACAATTTAGCTAATGCTTCGTCAATAATACGTGTTTGTTCTACTTTATGCGCTTCTCCGTCACCTTCTGCCGGACTTTGACGCTGCGTGCGCCCGAAGTATTTCACTTCTTTACCGTCTGACAGTTCGCGTAAATACGGATCTGCAAATGTCCACGAACCCATGTTTTGTGGCTCTTCTTGTACCCAAGCTAATTCTTTAGCATTTGGATAACGATCGATAACCGCTTTAATCTTCTCAGCTGGGAATGGATACAATTGTTCTACGCGGACGATATGTGCCCATTCATAATCCGTTCCGTCTTTCACTCGTTCTGCTAAGTCAATCGCCATTTTACCACTTGCAAAAAGAATACGTTCTACTTTTTTCACAGCTTTGCCCATATTTGGCTGTTCGATGATGGTCTCAAAATGACCTTCTGTTAAATCATCTACTGACGCACCTACTAGTGGATGACGCAACAGCGATTTTGGTGAAACGATGATTAATGGACGTATTGAATCTTCCTCAAGCATTTTAGCCTGACGGCGCAAAATATGGAAATAGTTTGCTGCACTAGAAAGATTCGCGACTGTCCAGTTATTCTCAGCAGCCATTTGAAGATGCCTTTCTAGGCGTGCACTTGAGTGTTCTGGTCCTTGGCCTTCATAACCATGAGGCAGTAACATAACAAGGCCCGATTTCTGTCCCCATTTCGCGCGTCCCGCAGAAATGAATTGATCAAACATCATTTGTGCCATATTCGCGAAGTCGCCATATTGAGCTTCCCAAATAACTAATGCTTTATTATTTTCAACATTGTAACCATACTCGAAGCCTAATACAGATGCTTCACTGAGTGGACTGTTGTAAACGACAAATGATGCTTTAGCATCTGAAATGTGATGCAATGGAACGAGTTCATTGCCGTTTTTATCATCATGCAGAACAAGGTGACGATGAGCAAATGTGCCTCGCTGTGCATCTTGACCAGTCAATCGAATGGGGTTGCCGTCTTGCAAAATCGTACCGAATGCAAGTGTTTCAGCATGCGCCCAATCAATTTTCCCTTTTCCTTTAAAAGGCTCTTCACGACGCTTTAAAATTTTAGCTAATTTACCAAAAGTTGAAAAGTCGGTTGGCCAAGTCAATAATTCTTCGTTCATTTTAGTTAAGACAGCTTTATCAACGCCCGTTGGCACTTCAGGATAACCGTTTAAAACAGCTTCCGGAATTTCAAGTTTCGGGAATTCTGCAGATTTGTTTTCTTTCACTTTGTCATAAGCTTCTTGCATTTCTTTTTGAGTATCAGTATCAAGTTTCTTCACATCAGCCTCAGATAACACTTTTTCAGCTGCTAATTGTTTACCATACAGTTCACGAACTGTATCATGCTGATGAATGCCATGATACATGGTTGGATTCGTCACTAATGGCTCATCCATTTCGTTGTGTCCGTATCGACGATAACCGATTAAATCAATTAGTATATCTTTGCCAAATTTCGCACGGTATTCAAAGGCCAAACGAGCAACTGCAACTACTGCCTCAGGCTCATCCGCATTAACATGAATGACAGGCACTTCAAAACCTTTTGCAGGATCAGAAGAATAATGTGTTGATCTCGAATCAAATTGCTCTGTCGTGAAGCCGATTAAGTTATTGGCAATAATATGAATAGAACCACCTGTTTGATAGGCTTTAACACGACTGAAATTTAGTGTTTCGGTTACGATACCTTGTCCTGGGAATGCCGCATCCCCGTGTACAAGTATCGCGTAGGATTTTTTAGGATCCATTTTTGCGATACCGGTTTCATCCGTTACTTCCTGCGCAGCACGTGTTTGCCCGACTACAACGGGACCGACAATTTCCAAATGAGAAGGGTTATACGCGAGTTTCACACTTGTTCCATTGGCAGACTTATAAGCTGCACCCATATGGTATTTCACATCGCCAAACCAACCTTTAGTGATTTGAAGTGAACCGTCTTCTGGTAGAAAAGCATCGTCTCCTACATGCGCGAAACCGGCAAACATCATCTCATATGGTTTGTTTAAAATATGCGTAAGCACATTTAAACGACCGCGATGCGCCATCCCGATCATGATGTCTTTTGTGCCTGCTGATTCAGATAACTGAACTAGCTCATCCATTAAGACAACTAATGAATCGACACCTTCAATGGAAAAGCGTTTTTGTCCGACGAATGTGCGGTGAACGAATTTTTCAAAACCTTCAACGCGAGTTAACAAATCAAGAACTTGTTTTTTCTTGTCTGCATCGAGTGTTGGTTTAACTTCGCCTGCTTCGATTTTCTCCTGCAACCAGCTGCGTTCTTGTGGCTGAATTACGTGTGAAAATTCAAAAGCAACTTTATCTGTATAAAGAGACTTCAAATAATTAATCGCTTCCAAGCCATTTGTTACATTGCTCGGTGCATTATTTAAAATCAACGCTACAGGTACTTCTGTTAAATCTTGTTCGTTCAAGCCATATGTTGATGGTTCCATACGACTCGTATCTTTTGGTTGATCATTTAACGGATAAATATCTGATGCCAAATGACCATGTGCACGAATTGCTTCTGCTAGATGAACAGTAGCCAAAACCTTTTCAAAATTATTCGGCTCTACAGCTGTTGTAGCTGAAGCTTGGTGGCCTACAGTAACTTCAATGGGTGATCCGTATTGCTTAAAAAGTTCAACGTATTCTGGATCAAGCAATTCCGGGGATTCTTGATACAGGTCATACATTTCCATTATGTATCCCAAGTTAGGACCCGTAATGGAGCTCCACGGTGATTTTGCATCTGAATAATTGCTAGACATTAAAAAACCTCCAACTAGTTGTTTGACGGCAGTCACTTTATTTGTATATGTCTTGCCTATTTTATCACGCATCCCATTAGACTTAAAGCAGAAGGCGCTTAGGTAGGACAAGTTTAAAATTCCCTATCAATCTTACTACTTCCTCGATGAAAAACAAAGCATTTTCGTGAAAAGATTCACATAACAGGATTTAATGTGATTTTATCCATTTTCTTACTCTCATCTGACCAATTTACAGAGATTTAGTCAGTAGTTTGAATAGAAATGACAAGTTCCCTTGCCTTTGGCTTTCGCTAAATAGAGTGCTGCATCGGCTTTTTTTACTAAACTGTCAAAACTATTTCCATGAACAGGATAAACGGCAATTCCCGCTGATGATGTTGGCGTGAATTGATGTCCGTTAATGTACCAACCTTCAGAAAGCGTTTGATTGATTCGATTAATAACTTTTTCGATATGCTGCTGGCTTTCTTCTGGAACAACGTCGCACAATGCCACTAAAAATTCATCGCCGCCTATTCTGGCGACTAAATCGTTTTTTCGTACGCTATTTTGAATTGCTTGACCAAAATGGTAAATAAATTCATCGCCTATGTCGTGGCCGAATTGGTCATTGATCAATTTGAAGTCATCTCCGTCTACATAGAGCCATGCAACGTGTTCTTTTTTTTGATCTGCCTGTTTTGTGATTCGCTCAAATTGTTGGACCATATAACGGCGATTCGGTAGACTCGTTAAGCTATCATGGTAAGCCATAAAATGTAGTTGCTCTTCTAGCTGCTTTCGGTCTGTCACGTCAAATAAGATTGATAAAACTTGATAGGTCTTTCCGTCTACATTCATTAAAGGAATGATTGTGCAGTCTACCCAGAAAAAGTCCCCATTTTTCTTCATACTTTTAATTTGTCCACGCCAAATCTGACCTTTTCGAATCACGTTGCGAATCTCACCGTATTGTTCTGCAGAAATTTCTGTATTTCCTATCTTAGAGATAGTTAAGCCGATTAATTCTTCAGATTTATAGCCCGTTAATTCATTAAAATTATCATTGACGAATTCTATCGTACCAGAGACATCCCATATTGCGACAAGTGCTGCGTAATTAAGAGCATCCTTGTAGCTTTCCAGAATATTCTCCGTTTTTTGCAGTTCATTTTTTAATAACAGTTCGCTCGTTAATTCCCTAAAGACAACGTGGAACGCACGAATTATGCCATTTTCATTAACGGGAGAATAACTGACGGAAAACTTTGCTTCTATCCCATTTTGCTTTTTGCGCTTCATGATGACAGAAGTGCTTTCTGATGTGGAAGAGAATTGTTTTAAAAGATTTTTCCCAGCACGAAACAGTTCTTTTTGCTTGTCGGGTATATCTTCATAAAAAAGACTGACCCAATCTTGTTTTTTTACTCCAAATGCTTTTTCATAGGCTGTATTCAAATCAATAATCATGTATTCTGCTGAAATCATAATCATCGGATCTACAGAATTTTGGACCAAAGATTCATAAAACAAGTAATCTTCTTCTATTTTCTTCTGATCAGCAACATTTTTTGTTACTGCGAGCACAAATGCCTCACCTTCAAACACGATTGGCGTCAATTCGGTTTCCATTGCCACATCCAGGTCACTGAACAGGTTATAATCACGGTAAGTATGTCTCATCCCTACTTTTAAGGCAATCAAATACTGCTTTTTAATTTCCTTCGAAAGTTCTGGTGGCATGCTGTCATCAAGATTTGTTCCGATTAGTTCTTTTTTAAATATCGCTTTACATATTGGATTAACATACAGATAATCGAATGTATTACCCGTCTGCTTCATAAAGTAAACTGGATCTTTAAGATTTTTGTAAAGTAAATCCAGTTGTTCTACCGTAAAAGGCGTTCGCATCTAATTCACCGCTTTCCATTACACAAATTGACTTGAAAGCGTTGTAACTTGTTCGATAAATTCTTTGTAATCTGTTTGCTCATCCAAAGGTTCAGTAGATAAAATGCAGCTATTTTCCCCACTACTAGACCAGTTAAATTTAACAACTGATAAATACGTCGCATTACCAGTTAGTTGAAGACGAATAGTATCTTCTGTTTTAGAGACAGCACATTTCACCATGCCACCTGGATTGTATACAGTTACGTCGCCATAAGGCACGAGCCCTGCTAGACAGCTGATTAGTGCCGAAGCTGTCATTGCTGTACCACAAGCATTTGTAAACCCAACACCCCGCTCATACGTCCGTACGAAGATTCCGTTTTCTATTGGCGTTACATAGCTAACGTTAACACCATCTGAAAAATAATTGTTTTCTTCATTAAAATAGTGTGCCCATTTTTGCTGATGGCTTGTATCTTTCTGTAATGCTGCTGGAACGATGCCAATTAAATGTGGATTGGGGACAGATACCGCTGAAAATGGAATTTCTTCCGATATAAAAGGCAATGGTTTGTGAAGCCATTCACTGTTACTTAAGTAACTCATTGGTAAACTGTTTAATGCAAATGATATCGGGGAGATTTCCACGGCGTAAGTTTCGATTTTATCGTTCAAGGTTTCTTCTTTTTTAACATGAAGAGAAGCTTTCATCGTTTCGATCACCGCTTCGGTCACACCGTCACGTTCACACACAAACCGAGCAACGCAACGGAGACCATTTCCACACATGGAAGCTTCCGAACCGTCAGTATTGAAAACTCGCATTTTTGCATGAGCAATCGTTGATGGCAAAATCACTAAAATTCCATCGATGTCTTGATCTATTGAAGAAAGCTGAATTGCCAATTGTGCATAATCCTCATGTTCCTCACCTTCAAACATATAAAAAGTGTTCATAGAGCCGTGGACTTTTAGCAACGTCATTTCCATTTTGATCACCTCTTTAAATTAGTTAGGTATTATTTTGTATGAACTGCTACTAATTTAGCCATTTCTGCCGCCGTAATCGGGGCTTCTGCTTGTGTCATTGCTGTAATTAGCTGCTCTTTATCCGTTTGTAAACGCTCTAGCTCTTCCATGAAACGATCTGCAGACAGCTGTTCTTCTTCCACAACATGCGCAAATCCTTGTTTTTCAAATAAATTCGCATTCAGAATTTGATCACCGCGGCTTTTTTGCATAGATAATGGAACGAGTAGCATTGGTTTTTTCAAAGCCAAAAATTCAAATATGGAATTAGAACCAGCTCGCGATACGACAAAATCTGTCAGATGTAATAGATGCGGCAATTCATGCGTGACATACTCAAATTGGCGATAATTTGAATGATGATCTAATTCTGTCATGTAATTTCCTTTACCACATAGGTGAATGATATTAACTTGCTTTAGTAAACGCTCTAGGTTGTTGCGGACGGCCGAGTTAATCATAGCCGATCCTTGACTACCTCCCATGATCAGTAGAACCGGTAAGTCGTTGTCGAATGAACAAATTTCCTGTCCTTTTATTGCAGAGCCTTCCATGAGTTCACTACGAATAAGTGATCCCGTGCAAGTCGATTTGCTGCTTGGCACATGCGCCAAAGTTTCCTTGAATACAGTAAAGATATGATCAGCAAAAGGTAAGGCAATTTTATTTGCTAATCCAGGTGTAACGTCCGATTCGTGAATAATGACCGGAATTGACATCATACGCCCTGCCATTACGACTGGTACAGAAACAAATCCACCTTTAGAAAAGATAGCTACTGGCTTAGTTTTACGAATAATAGCAACTGCTTGCATAAGTCCCGCTCCTACGCGAAATGGATCCGAGAAATTTTTAGTTGAAAAATAGCGTCTCAATTTACCACTAGAAATTGCATGGTAAGGAACGGAAGGGAAGGACTCCCGGATTAGCTCATTTTCGATACCGTCTTTAGAACCGATATATTCAACGTTAAAGCCTAAATTTTTTAATTCTGGAATCAATGCCTGATTCAAGGAAACATGTCCTGCTGTTCCGCCTCCGGTTAATAAAATTGTTTTGTTGTTCATTTCTTGTCCTACTCTCATCTGTTAATTTGGCTTAGAGGATATGCCTGAAGCATACCTATCTATGCTATACTGGATTTTATTTGCTAAATTGTAATTGGGTAAGTTTATCTCATGATAACGTTTTCTGGGCAGTTGGCGCTGTAACGTTTTTACATCCCGACTGTGTGCTAGAAATCGTCCGTCCAAAATAGTATAAAATTTGCTGTGCTTTGATCGATAACATTTGATGCATAAGTTTGACTTACTAAAGGTAAATTGCGGGAGGAACGAGATATGTACCAGACAAGAACCAAAAAAGAAAAGCTACTGCTTTTAGTGAAAATTATTTTCCCGATTCTCGTCACACAAATAGCGATGTACATGGTGACGTTTTTTGATATTTATATGACTTCCCGCTACGGAACAGAAGACTTAGCCGGCGTTTCCATCGGGTCCTCATTTTGGGTTCCCGTCTACATCGGACTTGCCGGTATCCTCATGTCCATTACTCCAATTGTAGCACAATTGATGGGAGCTAAGAAAAAAGATCAAGTAAAACAAGCTGTTCAACAAGGGATTTATTTGGCTATTTTGTTGGCTGCTATTGTCTTCGCTTTCTTCTATCTTGGCATTGATTACTTGATTGCCTTTATGGATCTCGAACCGACTGTTGCCGACGTTGCGAGCCGCTATATTTTTGCAATGACGATTGGGTTAATTCCGCTCTTTGTCTATAACGCTTTGCGTTCTTATATCGATGCACTTGGAGCTACACGCGTAACGATGGTTATTTCGCTTTTATCAGCACCTATCAATATTTTCTTTAACTACTTACTAATTTTCGGACACTTTGGTTTCCCAGAACTCGGAGGTCCGGGCGCTGGACTTGCATCAGCTATTACCTACTGGCTGATTTTAGTTATTGCAGTCTGGATCATCCACACGAGAAGCCCGTTCAACTCCTATAATATCTTCCGGACTTGGCCGAAATTGTCATTAACTCGCTGGATGGAGATTAGTCGCATTGGCGTGCCGATTGGTATATCCATATTCGTAGAAACTAGTATTTTCTCTGCCGTCACGTTTATGCTGGCTGTTTACGGCACTTTCACTATTGCCGCACATCAAATTGCGTTGAATTTTGCATCTTTGCTATATATGTTACCGCTCAGCATTTCTATGGGTGCCACAATTCTTGTAGGCTATGAAGTCGGTGCCAAGCGTTTGCAGGATGCGAAGCAGTATAGCTGGCTGAGTGTTGGCACGGCTGTTTCATTAAGCTTCCTGTCAGCTTGCGTATTGTTCTTTATGCGCAGTGAAATTGCAGCCTTGTATTCGTCAGATCCTGTAGTAGTCGAACTGGCTGTTCAGTTCCTACTGTTTGCTGCTTTGTTTCAATTGTCAGATGCTATTCAAGCGCCCGTCCAAGGGGCACTTAGAGGTTATAAAGACGTCAACATTACCTTCGTCATGGCGTTAATTTCTTACTGGGTTATTGGGCTACCTACAGGTTACTTACTCGCAAACTTCACTGATTATGAAGCTTTCGGTTATTGGATTGGCTTGATTGTTGGTTTGACAGCAGGAGCAATTACGTTATCACTCCGTTTACTACTGATCCAAAAAAAATTGCAGCATGTTCAACCTAAGATTATTAATTCCAAACCATAAAAAAGCAGGACACGAAAAATCAATGATTTTTCGTGTCCTGCTTTTTTAATAGCGTTCTCTTTATGGGTTCGCAAGCTTATTATACAGTATAATTAATTCACTTTTTTCTGAATCTGATAAATCCGATTGCTCGATTCTCTCTGAAGCCAACGCCAGCTTTTGCTGCTTGGTTTTGCGAACACGTGGATGAGTCAGTTCGTCATTCAGTTCGATAAGTACGTATTTTTCGAGTTCTTGTTGAGTGGTGATTTGTTGTACAGCTACTCGTTGTGGCCAGAGCTTGCGATATGATTCAATCATGGAAGTTCGACTCCTTCCAGCCCTTCTCCAATAATCACAATTTGATTCTGCATTTTCATGTACTCGGGAAGCCATTGCGCCATTCCGTAAGCAAACTGAAAAGCATTAGGGTATTTATCGCCTTCAAGCGGTACATAGCCTTTGATTCGAAAAACCGTATCTGGTAGCGCACGTAGCCATTCTTCAAATAGCTCTCTTCGAACTGGCGCCTCAAATTTCAACACCTTAGCATTTAAATTCAATTTTGAAACAGGTGCTTTGACGACATCTTCATTTTGTAATGGCGACAATTTTTCTAATGCCGAGAATGGTATTTTAGCGTGTATCGTTTGGATGATTTGTGCTTTTGGATTAAGTGATTGAATTTCATATACGACAGTAGCCTGCTGTCCTTCTGTCAACAAATCCATTTTATTGGCCAGTAGTAGGTCAGCATGGCGAATCTGCTCTAAAAATAGCGAACGAATTTGTGGAGATAAGCTGTTGCGATCCATCCATCTTTTGCTGTCTGCTACTGTTACAATGCCTTTAAAGTTTAGTTGTTCAGCAAACAGTGGGGAAAAAATAGCATCCAGTGCTTCTACAGGGTGTGCTGCACCTGTTGTTTCAATGAGTAGGACATCAAAATCTTCTTCTGCCAATAATGTTTGAATTTGCGCTTCTGATTTCTCTGATCCCGAACAACAGATGCATCCATCAAGAATTTCTTTCAGTGGAATGCCCTCTTCTACTGCATCCGAATCCATGTTCATTTGGCCTAGTTCGTTCATGAAAACTGCCGGTTTTAACCCTTTATCTTTCATTTGACTAATCATTGTTTTTAATAATGTTGTTTTGCCACTTCCTAAAAACCCACTAAATAAATATACATCTTTCATCTTCTCATCCTTTCAATTTCGAAGAAGAAAAGGCCCGCATAAGCGGACCTCCAAATCATTCATCAGTTTTTTTAGATGCAGAAGCTTTGATTCCAGCTTCTTCCATTATAATTGTTTTAGCTTTCTGTAATTGCGGATCATCATTTTCAATTTTCTCACGCAATGCATCCATTACTGCGAATGTACTTTCTCCAGTCAAGATACCTGTCACTTCCAATTCGTTTTCTTCTTGGAAAGTTTCTACAGCTTCTTGCATCTGCTCTTCGAAGACGCCATCTACTTTTCCAACTTTAAAGCCAAGCGCTTCAAGCATTTGTTCAGCGGTTTTGACTTGTTCGGAAATAGTGCCGTCTTTTAGCTCCAGTGAAGTATCCAAAAGCGGAAGCGACGCATATGCGGGATACGCAACTTCTACATCTGGTTCGATTCCTTTTTCATGAATCCAATTGCCGTCTGGTGTTAGCCATTTAGCCGTTGTAAACTTCAGGTTCGAACCATCTTGAAGATCGTTAGCTGTTTGTACAGTCCCTTTTCCGAAAGTCTTTTCTCCGACCAATTTGATATCTGCTGACTCATTCATTGCACCGGCCAAAATTTCAGATGCCGAAGCACTTCCACCATCAATCAATAAGGTAACGGGTACTTTGATTTTCGTACCTGGTGAAGACATATAAACTTCAGGTTCAGCGCCTTTTGCCTGAACTTCAAACAATGGTTTCCCTTCTTCAATAAACAAGTCAGAAATATCAAGCGCTACATCAAGTAAGCCACCTGGATTTCCACGAACGTCCATAACGACCGCTTTCATTCCTTCGGCTTCCATTTCTTTAATGGCATCAAGCAATTCTTGATACGTATTTTCAGAAAAACTAGTAATTTGAATATGAGCTACATTGTTTCCAATCATTTCTGCGTACACAGTTTCAATCGGTATTTCATCGCGAGTGATAGTAATATCAATTGGATCTGCATTTTTACCACGCATAATGCTCAGCTTGACGTCAGTTCCTTTTTCGCCACGGATCAGCATGACAGCTTCAGTTGTTGTAAAGCCTTGTATGCTTTCGCCATCAACTGCTATAATTTGGTCATTTGGCAATACGCCTGCTTTTTCAGCAGGTGAATTTTTGATCGGTGAAACTACCGTGATATAGCCTTCACGCTCTTGCACTTCTGCGCCAATGCCTTGGAAGCTTGATGAAATTCCTTCCAGAAATTGAGAAGCTTCTTCTTCGTTCAAATAATCGGAATAAGGATCTTCCAAAGAATCGACCATCCCATTGATGGCTCCATTAACTAGAACATCTCTGTCGACATCTTCAAAATATTGATCCTGTATTTGATCATAAGCTGTATAGAGTTTCTCGAATTCGCGACGCTCTGGAGAATTTACTTCTACAGCTTTATCGTCGCCGAATGTTAATGCAAAAACAGTTAATCCCGCCGTTGTCAAGATTAAGAGGAATCCAAGCATAATAAAAGTGAATGTTTTCATCTTAATAATATGTGACGGTGATTCTTCTACCGGCGGAGTTTGTTGCTGCTCGTCTTCCGGGCGTTTATCATCCATCTATTTCACCACTTTCGTAATTGCCTTTAGAACCATAGGATATGAAAAGAAAAAGACTGTCAAGACAGTCTTTTTCTAATTTGAGAAAGAACGGCTTTTTTCTACTCTTGAATTGCTGCCTCTAAAGCTACAACAATCATGTCGTTAAACGTCGTTTGACGTTCTTCAGAAGTCGTCACTTCACCCGTCAGTAAGTGATCGCTTACTGTTAAAATAGACAACGCTTGGCAACCGAATTTGGCAGCCAATGTGTATAGCGCTGAAGATTCCATTTCAAGACCAAGCACCCCGTATTGCGCCCATTTTTCGTGTTCTGCAAATTCGTTGTAGAAAACATCTTCAGTAAAGACATTCCCGACACGCAAGTTTAATCCTTTTTCCATACCTGCATTATATGCTTTCAATAATAATTCAAAATCAGCAGTCGGTGCATAAGTAATGCCTTTAAAAATGATATCATTCATTTTTGAATCGGTTGATGCACTTTGAGCCAAAATCACGTCACGTACTTTTACGTCTTTATGGATAGAACCACATGTTCCAACACGAATCAATTTTTTCACATCGTATTCTTGCATTAATTCTGTTACATAAATTGAAATTGATGGTACACCCATTCCAGTTCCTTGAACAGAAATACGTTTGCCTTTATATTTGCCGGTATAACCAAACATATTACGAACTTCATTGTACATCGTTACATCTTCTAAAAAAGTTTCCGCTATGTATTTTGCGCGAAGCGGGTCTCCTGGTAGTAAAATTGTTTCGGCAATATCGCCTTTTTTCGCATTAATATGAACGCTCATCTAAAAAACCTCACTTTTATATAGTAGATTTAATCATACTGTTTTTTTAACTATAGTGCAACGACAAGCCTATTCACTTATGTAGTCTTCCCATATTTCATCAAAGATTGAGGCTTTCATAACGGGATGCGCTTTTTCTTCGATGTATTTAGAAAGCAGTTCAAAGTCAGTTGCTGTTTTAGGAAATGAATGATCCAAAAATAACGCATCGGCAAAACTTGAATAGTCATCCGGGTCAATTTTCCCACGATATTTTAATGCAAATTGATAAAAAGAACGTTCCATAACGGTCTCCTTTCGTATTTTGGGCAAAAAAAACCGGACTAGTTGTCCGGTTGACCCATTATTCAAATAGTTTGTTGTATTCGGATAGACCTTCTGCATCCAATTGCTCTTTAGGAACAAAACGTAGTGCTGCAGAATTGATGCAATAGCGAAGGCCTCCCATAGACGATGGTCCATCTGGGAATAGGTGCCCTAGGTGAGAGTCAGCGGTTGAGGATCGGACTTCTGTTCTTCTCATGCCATGACTGGTATCTAGATTTTCTTTTACTTCTGTACCTTCGATTGGTTTTGCAAAGCTCGGCCATCCGCAATGAGCGTCGAACTTATCTTTAGAACTAAATAGCGGTTTGCCGGAGACAATATCTACGTAAATGCCGTCTTCAAAATGCTGATCAAATTCACCTTGAAAAGGTGGTTCTGTCCCACTTTCCTGGGTTACATGATATTGCATTGGCGTTAATTTTGCTTTTAACTCTTCTTTCATGCTTGTCCACCCCAATTCTTTTCGATAAACGCAGTCCGCCCAGAACCAACTGAATAACGGTTGTAATGAGCAGGATTTTTCTTATAGTAATCTTGATGATGCGTTTCTGCTAAATAAAATGGTTTTGCTTCTAGTATCGGCGTTGCAACAATTTTTTCAAACCTTCCCGAGTTGTCCAATTCTTGCTTAGACTTTTCTGCAGCTAGACGCTGTTCTTCGGAATGAAAGAAAATCGCGGTTTGGTAAGATTCGCCACGGTCAAAAAATTGACCACCAGCATCTGTCGGATCTATTTGTGTCCAGAAAACATCCAATAATTTCTCATATGGGAAGACGTCTGGCTGAAATGTAATTTGGACTGCTTCCACATGACCAGTCGCATTCGAACAAACCTGTTCGTAAGTTGGGTTTTTTAACTCTCCACCTGTATAGCCACTTACTACTTCTTCAATGCCGTCTAATGAATCAAAAGGCTTGACCATACACCAAAAACAGCCTCCTGCAAATGTAGCTTTTTCCGTATTCATATACCCACTCCATTCTTTATGGTTCAATTGTCACCAATAATCGAATATCGTCTTCTTCCAAATTGAACGATGCCGCTCGCACTGAAATTCCTCCATCTAACGGAATATCCGTTAACTTTAACAACACTTCTTCATCCGCAGGCATGACTTCCATAAATTCTGGAAGTTCTACTGAGTCTCTAAGCAATTTTAACGCAGCTTCAGGAGGAATATCCAGCATACCGACTTCTACTGACTTTTGTTCTAACAGCAAATTGCCATCTTCTTGTACAAGTGGTTCGAATTTCATTAAAATAGGCAAAGTTACTGAAAAAACGGTAAGTTCCGTTGATATACTAACGTCATCATCAACTGATAAAGCCAAAGGAATTGGCTGGTCTTTCATAGCTTCTTGTATATAGGTGTTGGCAATTCCTTCAAAATCTGCTTTTGTAGCGTTGACGACTACCGTGTTTCCTTCCGTAGAGGTATTTTTCAAAGCCTCATAAGACGTAAAATCTTTGGAAGGAGTCGTAACAAAAAGTACCACTCCCACAAGCGCCAACACATTTATTGCGAGTAAAATAAAAAATGCAACGCGCCATTTTTTCATCAGTTCACCACCTATCCTTCATAAGTCATGCCACATTCATTCATCCGCTTTAAAATACGTTCTGTCATTAAATCATAGCCCTTGCTATTCGGGTGAAAAAAATCAGAATGGTAAACCAAATTCTGATTGCCAACAAATAAATCACTGACAGGCACGAAGCATGCTTGCGGATCTGATTCTGCTCTTTTTTGCATCGCCTGATTATAGGAATCAATAATTTGATCAAACTCTTCTACTTCATCCGTTACAAGTGAAAACGGGTTATAAATGCCCATGATGATGATAGGCGCATTCGGATTAATACCTCGAATGGCTGTCAAAATATGATCAAATCTACTTTCATAAAAAACCAATTCGTCTTCAAAGGCTTCTGTATTCAATGAAAACAAGTCACGTTTGACGACTCGCATAACATCATTTCCACCAATGGTCAGCGTTAAGTAATCGGCATCTGCTATAGGACTCGTTAGTTTTCCTTGTTGGAACATGGCCAGCAGCTGATCACTACGACGTCCACGTTTTGCTGTATTTTCAACAGCCACGCCTTTAATTCCTTGCCAGGTCTTAACCTCTGCTGCCACTCTGCCTGTGTAGCCGCCTAACTCCTCTTCATCGCCAACACCTTGAGATAAGGAATCCCCAAGAGCGGTAATAACCACTGCTTGAGGAATGAAGTTTGGCGGTATAGTATAAGAGTCGATAGCCGGTTCATTTCTCGGTTCTGCTTTTTCATTGCCAAAGTTAAAAGATGGACTGCACCCCGCTAGTATACCCATAGACAAGATGATGATAAACAGGATGACTTTCACGATTGTCTCTCCTTTTTCAACTAGACCTTGCTAATTCGTTTAATCCGTATAGTACATAAAACCAATTGCCCCAATACCTGTATGAGTAGAAATAACTGGCGTTGTAAAATCAAATTGGATATCGCTAAAGCCTGTTTCTTTAATTTTTTCACGCAGTGGCTCAGCCATTGCCAATCCATTCGCATGAGCAATGCCAACCCCTTTAACAATTTTGCCTGCTGTCCGCTCTATAAAATCCTTCATCAAGTAATCGACTACTTGCTTATGGCTTCGGACTTTAGCAACCGGAGTATACGATCCATCATCTAAAGAAGCAATTGGTTTGATTTTCATTAAAGATCCTAACAAAGCACGGCCTTTCCCAATGCGGCCTCCCTTCACCAAGTTATCAAGGGTATCTACAACAACGAACAATTTTGTATTGAGACGAATCTGCTCTACTCGTTTAACGATTTCTTCCATTGATTTTCCCGCTTTTGACATCTCTGCCGCTTCAAATACTTGGAAAGTTAAGGCGTGAGAAATATAACGAGAATCGATGACAGTAACGTCTGAATCAGTCAATTGAGCTGCTGTTTTTGCTGACTCCACAGTACCACTCATCCCACCTGTCATATGAATAGACAAGACCTGATCACCGTTTCTACCTAATTTATCGTACAACTCTTTGAATACGCCTGGTGCTGGTTGAGAACTTTTTGGCATTTCATCGGTATTTTTCATCAATTCAAGGAAAGATGCCGGCTCTAAGTCAACGCGGTCCAAATAGGTTTTTCCACCAATTTGAATACTTAAAGGAACCACATACAAATCATATTTTTCAATGATCTCTGGCTTTAAATCAGCGGTCGAATCCGTGACGATGTGAATCTTTGACATGAAATCACTTCCTTTTTACCTTAGTCTAAGCAATTATTTAATATCTAACAACTACAAAGCAGATTGTTTTCCTGGTTAGTTGTCATTATTTCTTTGTTTTTCCGCAGACATAGCAGAAACAGCTTCTTCAATTTGCGTATGGATCACCGCAATTGCTTCTTTTGGCTTCATGTCCTTAAGAACATCAACAGAGACAGGATCCAAAAGTTGTACGGTTACCGTAGCTGCCTTTACTTTATTGTTGTTTTTTTCCATTATGTCTGAAGTTCCGTGAATCGCAACCGGTAAAATAGGGACATCTGCATCTTTTGCAATACGCATAAATCCTGCTTTAAATTCACCCATACTTTGACCTTTACTTCTTGTGCCTTCCGGAAAAATCAAAATCGAATGACCTTCTTTTAATTTTTCTATAGTGTCAGTAATGGATTTCAATGCGCTCCGACGATCTGTGCGGTCTAAAAAGACACAGTTCATTTCTTTCATATACATCGGAATAATCGGGAATTTATTTACTTCTTTTTTGGAAATAAAACCAAAAGGCTTCGGAATGGTCGAAAGCAATGTGGGGATATCGAAATTCCCTTCATGATTGCTGACAAACAACACCGGTCCATCAGGTAATTTATCCAGTCCTGCAATCGTAACGGTACTTTTTGTGCGCTTCATAATACCGGCTGCCCATTTTTGAGGTTCTGTATGAATCAGCTGGTCGTACTCTTTTACGCTTAATGTTGATTTTTGCTTGATATTTTTTTTCAAATTCACAGCGCTAATCGGTAAATAACCAAATAAAAAAGAGAACGTGCGAATGGTATTAAACATTGGCCGTTTTCTTTCGCCGTCTTTCGTATACCAAGTACGAAAAAGGCACTTCATTTGAAATTTGCTGCTCAGATTCAGAAACGAGTTTCCATTCACGTCCATATTCCGGGAAATACGTATCACCATCAAAAGTTTGATGAACCAGTGTTATGTAAAGACGGTCAGCATCTGGTAAAATCGATTCAAAAATCTGTTCTCCGCCGATAATCATTACTTCTTCATGAAATTCTGTCGCTAACTTTATAGCATCTTGCACATTATGAACGACATCTACTCCATCTGCCTGATAATCATCGTTGCGCGTAACTACAATATTGCGGCGCTTCGGAAGCGGTCGCCCAATAGATTCATACGTATTACGGCCCATAACAATCCCTTTTCCGATTGTCTGTTTTTTAAAATATGCCAAGTCCGCTGGAATATGCCAAGGCAGTTCGTTATCTTTTCCGATAACTCGGTTCGGATCATGCGCGACCATTAATGAAATCATGTATCTTCCTCCTATCCCGCTTTTTGCGGGTAATACGTATTATTTAAACTATTTTGAAGTTCAAACTAATTGATACACTGTAGATGAAAGTTAGTACTTGCTATTAAACTGCAACAGGCGCTTTAATCCGAGGATGTGGATCGTAGCCTTCGATCGTAATGTCTTCTAGTTTCAAGTCAAAAATTGATTTGACTTCCTCGTTAATTTTTAAGGTTGGCAGTGGTTTTGGTTGTCTAGCTAATTGTTCTTGCACTTGAGACAGGTGATTTGAATATAAATGTGTATCGCCTGTTGTGTGAACAAAATCACCGACTTCTAAGTTACATTCTCTGGCAATTAGCTGTGTTAATAGCGCGTAAGATGCGATATTAAAAGGCACGCCTAGAAAGACATCTGCACTGCGTTGATAAAGTTGGCACGACAATTTGCCATCCGCTACATAAAATTGAAACATAATGTGGCATGGTGGTAAAGCCATGTCATCAATAAATTCCGGATTCCACGCGGTCACTAAGTGACGTCTGGAATCTGGATTTTTTTTAATCGATTCAATGACGTTTTTCAATTGGTCGATGGTACCACCTTCTGTTGTCGCCCATGAACGCCATTGCTTGCCATAAACGGGACCGAGGTCTCCGTATTTTTCAGCAAACTCTGGACTTTCAATTACCTTGCGCTGAAAGCTTTGCATCTCAATCTTATATACTTCCGCAAATTCCGTATCTGTTTGTGCACGGCGACCGAAATCAGACATGTCAGGTCCCGCGTATTCGTCGCTTGCTACCCACTGTGCAAACGCCCACTCATCCCAGATGTGATTATTATCTTGCAATAAAGATCGGATATTGGTATCACCTTTAATAAACCAAAGAAGTTCCGAGACAATCAAGCGGAACGCCGTTTTTTTTGTTGTCATTAAAGGGAACCCTTCCGTTAAATCGAATCGCATTTGATGGCCAAAGACACTCAAAGTACCTGTACCGGTCCGATCTTCTTTTGTTGCTCCGTTATGTAGAATGTGTTCGCATAAGTCTAAATATTGCTTCATATAACTCGCCTCCGTTGTTAGTTTAATCATAACAATACTACCGGTGTTAATAAAGATTTTAGACATCTTAAATTATACGGAAAATTTGTATTTACTAAAACCTCTTCGCTCTCATTATGGTTCACTCGATAAACCGATAAATTCACACACTTTCTCTTTCTCCTTCTCCCTTGGACGCACCAGTTACGCTAGTTTGGCAAAAAAAATCGAGCACACATAAAAAAAACCGCCAAAATTGGGCGGTTTAAGAAAGCCATTTCGGCGGTGTATTTTTAGACCAGTAGATGTCTCCTAGCGTAATATGCTTTTGGAAATCATCTTCAGCTAAATGATAGTGAAAATTAAAAGAATAGCCTAGCTGTGGTTTGTTCTCCGTCCTAACGTGGAAACGGATTTCGTCTTTGTTGGTTTCAGTGTTATATACATGGAAGATTTTTTCAGCATAATCACCAGATGGCTTTTCAGAAATGGCTAATTTTTTTAATTTGCCGATATCTAGGGTTGCCAAATGGACATCAATCGCTCGTTGAATGTTTGGCAAAATCATGGTTTGGAACTGGTCTCCAATAACTGGTCCAATTCGCGAACCAAATTTCAAATACGATTGCTCTTCTGCAGATTGATACACAGAATGGATAAAAGAGTCACCGGTGTCGTAGAACTCACTGGGGTCGACCCAATCGTAGATATATTGTTTGTTATCACTTTCCGCTGCATGTGATTTCGGTTGACCTTTTTCGTCTAGAAGCGACTCCCAGATTAAATGGTTCGGAGAGATTGCTCCCAATGTTAAAACGGCAACAGTAATCATCAGCGACTTTTGCCACCAATTTTTCATCAACATCACCTTTTCTTTTATGAACATTTTTGTCATAAGGTTTGCTTATTTATACGAATTTCGCGGGTAAAGGTTTCATCTTCTTGAAATTCATTGTACAATAAAGTCATTAACAACGCCTTGTTTTTTTATTGAAAAGGAGGAATTTTTGTGGATGCATCATTATTAATCGGACTGGGTCTCCTGTTTATGCTTGGATACTTGACTTCACTTTCATTTACAGACTAATAAACACTAAAAAAACTCCCTGAATTTCAGGGAGTTTTTTGTTTCAGATGGTCGATAAATCAGACTTTTTATATCATTATGCAATAAAAGAACTGTCAATTCAATTGTCCATTGACAGTCCTTTTGCTATTCATCTTCAGTTTTTGCATAAACCAACTCTTACTCTTCAGTGTCTTTTCACAAAGACTTGCCTTGAGCTCCATTGCTAAACTCATAAGCTTTTTCAATTATCAATCCGCTCGATGTCACCTGCCCATGCGTTCATGCCACCTTCGACATTTATCACTTTATAGCCCTGATAGTCTAAAAACTTACATGCCGAACCGCTACGTCCGCCAGCTTGGCAATTAACATAGTATTCTTCTGATTTGTCCAATTCATTCATCTTAAATTCCAATAATCCTAAAGGCATATTGACAGCTCCAGGAATTTTCCCACCGGCTACTTCTGACGCTTCACGCACGTCGATTATATTCACTTGTTTGCCTAGTTTTAGTAATGTTTGCAATTCTTGCGTCGAAATCACTTTCACTTGTTATTCCTCCTAGTAATTTAGTTTTCGTTGAATTTTACTCAATGTGGGTTTCACATTTATTGTTTTAGGCGTTCACTAGTTCTGTGGCACGGTTTGGATCAAATCCAAGCACCCATTTTGGTCGTTTGTCTGCACAAGGCGCTTGGTCTCGCTGTACGTTTACTTTCGTATAAGGGACATCACTTGCCGCTAGAAGTTTTTTTCATCATGATGCAATGTGGGCAGGTATCCGTTGAATAAACTGTTACTTGGTTTGACATAACGGCTCACCCCCTTAAAAAAGAACTCTTTTGAATACACCCAAAACATACCACAGGGGGTATATTTCGCACAAGAAATTAGCTTGCTTTGAAAATAGATTCACAATACAAAGCACATGCAGATAAATTGAATCTGCATGTGTTCTATAAGTGAAACCAAATATACTCCAGAACACTGTCAGCTTGAGATCACGAACCTGAAACATAGCTATACTTTAAATTCCCAACTAACGAGCATCCGTTTTTATTGTTTACTCTCTGGTTCAATTGAAATGACACCATAGTGGAACTTGGTATTGGGCCGCATGCGCCTAATAAATCCAAAACGTTCGAAATCCTGAGAACGAAAATGTGCTTTTAAAACGACAGTTTTTCGTGCTACACGCTTTGCCTCAGCTACCCACTGCACTGTTAATTGCCCTCGGTCAGCTGTTCCTCTGAGTGGCGTAAAATTTGAAGCTTCTGTTATTTCTTCTGTAAACATCGGATCCATGTAAATTACATCTATCGAATCTGCTGGCAAAGTTTGCAAAAATGAAACTGCTTGGCATGACATTACCTCAATACGCCTCATCGCCTCTTCTAAATGTGGCATGTTGCTATATTGCTGCAACCCTTGCGCCACCACGTAAGCGAGCACTGGATGGCTTTCACAGCCCACCACTCGTCCTCTTTGACCAACACGCTGTGCTGCCACAATTGAGTCAGATGCTAACCCTAATGTACAATCTAAAAATGAGTCGCCTGGAACTAAACCTGCCACTTCAATCAGCGGATCTTGTTCAAGAGGTCTTTTTGTTCGAAAAGCTGCTGAGTTCGGATGAAAAAAGAACGGCTCGGTTTTACCCATTGGGTAAAACTCAAGTCGTTCTTTTAAGCACACCAACAAATCAGCTTGTTCATCTTCTTGCATCCGGTCAATGGAACGCTTATTGCGCGGAACTTGTAAAATTTCCAGTTCTGCTGAAACGCGATTTGCCCATGCCAATACAGACGAAGTTGGCCGGTATGCTGTGGTGACTATTGTTTTCACTGAGCTGCCACCTGTTGAAGAACTTGCGACAAATGATCGCGAATCTGTTCCATTGGGTAGCCTTCAATTTGTTCACGTGGAATAAAATGAGCCAATTCACCGTCTTTCAATACGGCAATCGATGGAGACGATGGTAGCACTTCTTCAAAGTAATTGCGCATCTGTGCAGTTGCTTCTTTATCTTGACCTGCAAATACGGTCACTAAATGATCTGGTTTTGCTTCCACAGCTTGAATGGCTCCAATAGCTGCTGGACGCGCTAACCCTGCTGCACAACCACAAACAGAGTTAATCACAACAAGACTCGTTCCTTTAGCACTGCTCATATGTTCATTGACTTCTTCTGCTGTCAATAATTCTTTAAAACCTGCTCCAGTCAACTCCTGGCGCATAGGCACGACAATGCCTTTCATATACTCATCATATGCGTTCATGCTTTCGCCTCTTTTCTTTAAAATCGATTTTCTCAATATATTGCTTTCTATCTATTTCAGTGTAACCTAGTTTGTTGGTAATTTCATCGTGAAAGGATTTGAATAGGAGTTTACTTAAAAGGAATAGATAATGGAACATTCATTAAAGGAGATTAGAGTCGTATTGTTGAAAAGACAGATTACACCAAAAGGAGTAGAGAGAAATAAATGGATTTATAAAAACAAATCGAAGAGCTAGATGTTTCTTTTTACCGTCTTTTCTGTTAAGCACGGTTGATCGGGGTGTTTTGTTTTCTAACCGAGCTCAACCAGATTATAACGACGCAAACCATGCCTACCTCAACAAAGAGCCGAGCTTTCCTAAAGAAGCGATCGATGAAGTGGTCTCATTTTACAAATGCTCAAACATTGTCCCTGGATTTCACTTAGATAATGTTCGGTCTCTAACAACGTTTATAACTCAGTTGCAGAAAAAAGACTTTCGGTTTGAACGTCTTTACAGCCTATTCATCCATGGAACCAGAAAACACCCCTGCTCCCTTTTCGTAAAGATGCGATAATAGAACGAGTAACTTCCGAGAATCATTACGAAGCACTATGGATAGGATGTCAGATTAAAGAATTCGGAGGAGTTGTTACGGCATTACGACGCTCTTTACAGTCGGTCCATGCTTTTTAAGCGACAAAACGATTACGTATAGACAAAGATACGCCTTTCCGAATTAGAAGAACATGACAAGGAGACCACCAATGAAGAAGAACAAGCAGAAGAGAGAAAACTGTTTTACTGATTTATTTATGGACCTTAGTATAGGGGTAATTTTTGAAATTGTTTTTTCATTGGTTTGGAATACCTTAATCGCCATTCCTAGATCAATCATTCGTTTTTTTAACATATAATTTTTTTAAAATCACTTAACCATCAGTGAACTCTTAAACAAAATGAAGAGTATACCCATTTTCCTGAACGCTAAGCAGTCATTAAAAACGCCTTGCCTATTTAGTTTTCTAAGATTTACCTAGACTAAAATAGCAGATAGCTTCTTTTTCCACAAAATATAAAAAGCCACCCCTCAGGATGACTTGAATAATGAAATTTGAATTCCTTCAATTGACGGCGGACGAAGAATAATCGAACTTCCCAAGTCTTCTACCTGATAATCCTTTAAATACTCTTCTACGTCTTTCGCATGTTCTGCGACAGACTCTCTTATTAATTCTCTAACGATAAGTGCACTTCTTTTTTGACTCAATACTACTCCATTGACCGTAAGATTCACCTGTAACCCTCCTATGTATACTTACAAGATATCATAAATTTAACAACAACAAACGTATACATGGACCTAATATTTTTTATTTTTTTTATTAAAAATAAATAACTTTATGCCTTTTGTTATATAAAGTGATTTTAAATACCTATTCTGCTCTATATTTATGATAATCCGAAATAGCCTATCACATATTTCTAGCAATAAAAAAACTACCCGAATTGGGTAGTTTTAGATAT
Organism: Planococcus sp. S3-L1; assembly: GCF_030063085.1. Taxonomy (NCBI): domain Bacteria; kingdom Bacillati; phylum Bacillota; class Bacilli; order Caryophanales; family Caryophanaceae; genus Planococcus; species Planococcus sp. S3-L1. The sequence continues at coordinate 53,084 of NZ_JASISN010000013.1, forward strand.
TTTCAATATGCTCTGACTATTTATCGACATCGTTTTAACTCATTAATTCTTTAGTACTAGCTTTGTAAGTCTAAGTAAAAAAGAAAAGCAATACCTTTTTTAAAAAAATATTCAAAAGACATCTTTATTCACCGAGTCTTTGTACTCCTACACTTTATCATTTTATATTTACTTGCATTTAAAAATTTATTTTCTAACAAACTTACTCGCTTTGGTTATACTTGTTGTTAATAAAGTCCAACATTTGGCTAAATACATCGTACTCAAACCATTCATACCTTGTATCCTGAGCGTATTCTCCATTTTCTTGGATTTTCAGATTGTTAGAAGACAGTTGGACAATGCGTGTATCATCGATCCCTTCCTCTTGACCATTTATTTTTTGATCAGCAAACTGTTGAACGACTTGCTCATAAAAAACATCGCGTTTTTGTCGATTTTCAAACTCCCATGATTCATATTTTCCGCTGTATAAAATCTCCATTGAAAAAACATTGTTTGACATATTCATTTCCTCCTCGTATAGCAACTATTATAATTAGTTTGATTACCAGCACTTTACCTCTTAACAGCAATGAGGAAACATTTAATGCAGTTCCAAGCAGCCAACAAGCAAAAAAAAGGCCAGTGACTGTTTAGTCACGGGCCTTTTCTACTATTCCTCTTTTATCGCTTGACGCGCTTCGGTCATTTGTTTCCAAACTGACCCTTTTGCATCTTCGCCTTCTTCAATACGTGCAATTGCCATTTTGATTTGTAGTTTCACTTCAAACTCCGGATCATTTTCGGCTTGCTTCAGACCTGGTAAAGCGGCTTCTGTTCCGGTTTCATAGAGGAACATCGCTGCTCTCCAACGAACCAATTTGTTTTTATCACGTAAGGTTTCAAGCATAACCGGCTCAAATTTCTCAAAACCGAGATCGCTGATGGTATCGCCTGCTGTTCTGCGGACAGCCCAGCTCTTGTCTTTCATCGCACGTTCAACATAGGGCACAACAGCTTTGTCTTTAACGTCGCCTAGGAAAATAGCGGCTTGACGACGAATCGACATTTTTTCATCGTTTAATGCCACTGCCAGTAACGGTAAATCATCAACATCTGCCTCAATCATTTGATCAAGTAGCTGAAAGCGAGTTTCCCAGTCGGGTGCATCAAAGTCTTCTACTGACACTCTTTGACCACGAGGGGCTGACTCAGCTTGAGCTGCATCTTCTTTCGTCGTCATTGCAACTAATCGTTCTTGTGGATACGCAGCTTCGATTTCTTCCATCAGGCTTTTGCCAATTTCACTTTTATCCCCATAGCGAACGCCATAATCCACCCATTTACGCTGCATGAGGTAGTTTTCTTCTGTCGGGTCCAAAACTTGCTTCATCGCCGCGACAAAACGTTCTGGCATACCAAAGCGTTGCTCTGAACTATTATCGAACACTTTGACTTGTAGTGGAATTCCTTTGAATTGTTGCACATGGACATAAATTTCCCCAAAATGCTCGTCTAATTGGACTTCTTCTCCACTATGCTGACGGTCTTCGCCAAAAACATTCCGAACCTGCGTCAAAATAATTTCCCAATCAAATTTAGAAATGCGCTCGACTGCCAAAAAATCAGCTACATGGTAAATGCCTTTTACACCGTCAATCGCTAGCAACTGCTGCACTTCTTCAGATGCGCCTTCTAACTTATCTTTCGTGTAGTTATGACTTTTGCCAAACGGCAATTCCTGGTCGATGATCACTTTCATCGTATTCGGGCTTGGTGTCGGTTCAATCGTTAAAATTTTCACAAAAATCCCTCCTGCAATTAATAGATCATGCTTCTGCTATTTCTTGAAGATAAGTCCAACGTTCAATTAACGCGTCATACTCAGCAGTTAATCCATTGACTTCTTCGGTCAATTTCTGCAATTTATCGTAATCGGCCCCAGCTAAAGCCATTTCTTCCTCACGAGCTTCAATCTTCGCTTCTGTTTGTGCAACTTTATCAAGAATACCGTTGTATTCTTGCTGCTCCTTGTAGGTCATTTTCTTTTTAACTTTGGCCGGTTGTGCGACTTCCGTTTCAACAAGCTGTTGTTCAGCTAATTCAACCGGATTATTTTTTTCTTTAATAAACTCAGAGTAAAGACCTTGATATTCTTCGATTTTTCCTGTTCCTGTTGTCCACAATTTTTGGGCAATGCGGTCAAGGAAAAAGCGATCATGCGAAATTGTAATAACTACGCCTGGGAAGTTTTCTAAGAAATCTTCCAAAACAGATAGTGTTTGGATATCCAAATCGTTTGTCGGCTCATCGAGGAATAAGATATTCGGCTGTTCCATCAGTAATTTCAATAAATACAGACGCTTTCGCTCGCCGCCTGATAATTTACCAATTTGCGTGCCGTGACCATTTGACGGGAACAGGAAACGTTCAAGCATTTGAGTTGCCGATAAACGAACACCTTTTTCTGCTTCAAAATCACTCGACGTTTCTTGAATGTATTCAATCATGCGCTGCGATTCATCCATTTCAGGCAAATGCTGTGTAAAGTGAGCAATTTTCACGGTACTGCCGTATTCCATTTTTCCTGAAGTTGGTTCTAATTCTCCGGCAAGCATTTTCATCAACGTCGATTTCCCGGCACCATTTGGTCCAACAATTCCAATGCGATCTCCACCTTGCAACAAGAAATCAAAGCCGCTGAAGATTTGTTTATCCCCATAAGCAACGCCCATATCTTGGCCTTCAATGATTTTCTTGCCAAGTCGCTGGCTTTGCATGGATAGTTCAAGCGATGTATTGTCGTTTTCTTTTTGCACGTTTTCTTTGATTTCATCGAAACGCTGTATCCGCGCTTTTTGTTTAGTCGAACGGGCTTTTGCACCGCGGCGAATCCATTTTAACTCAGAACGGAAACGGTTTTCTAATTTTTGCTGAGACGATGCATTCATTTCATCACGAATCGCTTTGTTTTCCAAATAATCGCCGTAGTTGCCTTTGTGCGTGTACATGGTTTGGTCTGCTATTTCGAAAATGTGTGTAGAAACCGCATCCAAGAAATACCGATCATGCGTGACAAAAAGCATAGCTGAACCCATGCGCAACAGGGTTTCTTGCAGCCATTCAGTTGACACCGCGTCCAAATGGTTTGTTGGCTCATCCAGAAGGATCAAATCTGCTGGTTCAATCAATGCTTTCGCAAGAGCCACACGTTTACGCTGACCGCCTGATAATTCACGTACTACTTGGTCATACATATCGATCCCTAGTTTTGACAGTGCGGTTTTGGCCAGGGCATTAATATCCCATGCATTTTCTTGCTCCATTTTTTCTTGAATATCCATCAACTCGTCTTGTAATTGTGTAGAACTTGAATCGACCATCATATTTTTCAAGGCATTTTCATAAGCACGGTTTAATGCTAAAATCGGGGATTTCCCTGAGAAAACTGTTTCGAGTACAGTCAATGATTCATCAAATTCAGGTTCTTGCATTAAATACGTAATTTGATATTTTTTCGGGTGGTCCATGACAACATTATCTGCATCCATTGATCCCGCTAGTATTGACATTAAAGTCGATTTCCCTGTACCGTTTACGCCGATTAAACCTGCGCGTTCTCCTGGATATAATGAAAATTCGACATCCTTGAATAATGTTTTTGCTCCAACAGTTTTCGTTAACTTCGTAATATTTAAGTGGCTCATTTATTCCCATCCGTTTCTGTTTGTAGTTGCTTTAAAAAGATTAGCATAAATTCATGGCGCTCTTCAGCCATGTGCTTACCCGTTTCCGTAGTCATTTGGTCTTTCAACAATAAAAGCTTTTCATAAAAATGTGTGACGCTACTGGTTTGTGCTTCGCGGTATTCATTTTCCGTCATTTTTGTACGTGCCTGTTCGTTCCAGTCGTACAACTTACGTCCCTTTGCCCCACCGTAAGCAAATGCTCGCGCGATCCCGATTGCACCAATAGCATCCAATCGGTCAGCGTCTTGGACGATTTTCGCTTCAATGCTCGTTGCCATTTTGCCATTGCCGCCTTTAAAAGAAACCGATTCAATAACTTTCTGAATCTCTTGGCGCTGAGCATCTGAAAGTTCTAAACGATTCAGAATATCACGCTCCAAGTCTTCCTCGGGCTTTTTGTACTTCGGGTCCGAAACGTCATGTAAAAGTACGGCCAATTCGACTATAAATGCATCTGCTGTTTCTTGTTGCAAAATCATTTTGGCGTTTTTCATGACCCGTTCGATATGCTGCCAATCATGGCTAGCATCAAACTGTTCATAGATTTTCTTAACCTCATTGCGACATTGCTTGATTTTTTCCTGGTCCATACTTCCGCTCCAATCGCTTGTTTCTTCTATTATAACCTGAAGTTGAAGCAAAATGCCTGTATTCCCAACGATTATTGACGTTTCCATAGGCTTCATGTATAGTATACCCATCCATAACATGGCGTCTATAGGTCCATGACATACTCAATAATAGGGGGAACTCGCATGCACCAGGGAACAGTGAAATGGTTTAACTCAGAAAAAGGTTACGGATTTATTGAGTATAATGACGGTGATGATGTATTTGTTCATTTTACCGGCATCCAAGGTGAAGGGTTTCGAACATTGAATGAAGGCAAAACTGTATCGTTCGATATTATTGATGGCAACCGTGGACCTCAGGCTGCAAATGTTATCCAAATTGATTCAGAATAAACTAATAGAAAAAAGCAGGGGCGGGAATTCCGTCTCTGCTTTTTATAGTTTTGAAGAACAACCAGTCGTTACGCTTTGCTGCCGGTTCCGACTTTATTCAGTTCGTTTCCAAGGAATTGCAGTTGACTTCCAACTGTACAATTGCTAATACAAAATCTATGAGCAGCGGTCTTTCCTTCATCTTTGCGAAGCTGAGATTTCACAAAGCAACCTTCACAGTATGTGGTCATCATTTCATCAATTTCGTTAATAATAGACATTTTTTTCACTTTGTCACCTCACTGCAAATCGTCATTTCTTCATTCTACTACGCATTTGTTTTTTATTCCAACAATAGTTATACTAACTGAGGACATTTTTACGGTACCAAGCGGTTCGCAAATTCCCGCTTTACCAAAACTAAGGAGGACGTATTTTGTTTAATGAATTTTGGGGACTTGGCTTTGCCTTGTTCAATTTTGTTCTGTTAGTAATCATGTATAAATTTTTCGGAAAGACTGGATTGTTTGCGTGGGTAGCCATTTCGACCGTTTTGGCTAATATCCAAGTAACGAAGACGATCGAAATCATAGGATTGACAGCAACTCTAGGCAACAGTCTTTATGCTTCGACTTTTCTCGCGACCGATATATTGAACGAGAAATATGGCAAAAAAGAAGCCAAAAAAGCTGTCTGGCTTGGTTTTTCTTCTTTGCTCATTATGGTACTAGTCATGCAGTTCGGGATAAAGTTCATACCGGATGACAGTGATTTCGCACAAGATTCGTTGGAAACTATTTTTGGTTTAATTCCGCAAATTGCTATTGGTAGCATGGTAGCTTATCTCGCCAGTCAGCATCTAGATGTCATCATCTTCAGTGCACTGCGCAAAATGTTTCCAAAAGATAGCCAGTTTTGGATCCGCAATAACGGCTCTACGTTGATTAGTCAGTTGTTGGATACGTTAATTTTTACATCCATTGCATTTTGGGGAGTTTTTCCGTTTGATGTGTGGATTCAAATTTTCATCTCAACATATGTATTGAAGTTTATTGTTTCTGTCATGGCTACGCCTTTCGGCTATTTGGCAAAAATCATCAAACCCATTGACGAAAAGTAGGTGATCAGATGCTTGAAGTGTTTGTGGATGCGGCGACTGCGGGTTCACCTCAAGTAAGTGCAGTCGGTGTTTTTATTCGAGGGGAAGGCCATTTGATTCACTGGAGCGAATACGTGGGTGAAATGGACAACCATACTGCGGAATTCACCGCACTCGTAAAGGGATTGGAACTAGCAATAGGGTTAACATCTGGAATGGTATCGATTAAATCTGATTCCCAAGTAGCGGTAAACGCTTTTGAAAAAAGAGGCATCAAAAATGCTAAGTTTAAGCCATTGCTTTTACACGCGCTTGAACTCGGCGACCAATTTGATTTTTGTTTTATCAAATGGATTCCAGATTCTCAAAATCGGGCAGCCGACGCCTTAGCCAGAACTGAACTTCGCGCACATAAATAATCTGTCCAAACTGTGTCAGCCGCCCTTATCTTTTCAGGGTGGCTGTTTTGGTTTCTGTGCATACTCTTCAGCGAAAGTCTGATAAGATAAATGTATTATCTTTTATTGGAGGAACCTCATGAGAACAAAACTTGGTACTGCACTCGATATTTTCATTTTGGTCATTGGACCATGGATCGTCTATTCCCGCATTATTGAAATGATGCAAAGTGGAGTTTCTGTTTATCCGATGATTTCGGTCGTTATCGTTACTGTCGCGGTTATTTTTTCCATTTACAATCTTTATTTGCTGGCAGTTCGCAGACAGCAAAATAACATGAAAAAATAAGGAGAAATGAGGCTTTTAACGTGAAATCGCTATTGTTTTATCTTATACCGCTGTTGATTTTCGCAGTGATCAATAATACGATCGCTGTTTTAACGTGGCCCTATTATTTAGTTTTACTACTGGCTTTCCTTGTTTTTCAATTAGGACGCACGCGCTATCCGAAAGACGCATTACCGGCAGTTGCAAAAACTTCACAAGTGGCTTTTTATATACTGACGGTTGCAACTATTTTTCGCGATCAATTTTTAAGTCCTTTGCTTATTAATGTGCTGTTGGGTATCACGATCGGTGTCGTTATCGCAGAAATAATTCAAACGAAAAAAAAGCCCTCTTAAGACAGTAAAAACCACAGTCAGCTCGAACAATTCGAGTTAACCGTGGTTTTTTTGTGTATTGCAGTTGAATTTATGCCGCTTTTTTAGCTAGTAAAATACCAAATAAGTACGAGCGCAATCGCTATAAACACCCATGTCATGACGCGAATTAAGTTCTGTTTTTTACGAATCTCTTCTTGTTCTTTAACGTCTTTTAATAATGGCATAAGTTCACCTCTCCCATTAGATTATTGCCTATAGACAGTTTGTTCAATTATGATAGAAAAAGGAGGTTTTCTGAATGAGAAAAATTTTAGTTTCTTCACTTTCCCTACTGCTTTTAGCAGCTTGCGCTAACGAGGCTCCTAATCCAGACAAAGCGTCCGCCCCTTTTGAAGAAATTGCGACAGGGCTTGAAGCTCCATGGGCGATCAATAAAATAAATGATGAATTTTATATTTCGGAACGACCAGGAAAAGTTGTTCATATAGACAAAGAAGGGGTCATGACACGGCAAAGCGTCAATTTTTCTGATAGTTTATCTGAAGCTTCAGAAGCTGGATTTTTAGGCTTTGTTTTGGCACAAGATTTTGAAGAAAGCCAAACTGCATACGGCTATTACGTCTACGAACAAGACGGCGAAGATTACAATAAAATCGTCACACTTGTTTTAGAAAATGAAACTTGGCAAGAACAAGATGTCTTGTTGGCAGGTATTCCAACAGGGAATGTGCATCATGGTGGCCGCTTAGAATTGGACGATGATGGGACACTTTTTGCAACAATTGGTGATGCTTCCACTCCTGAACTTGCACAAGACTTAGGTTCAGTAAATGGCAAAATATTGAAACTCAATACAGCCAACGAGTTTGAAATTTATTCATCGGGTCATCGCAATCCACAAGGAATGACTTGGGACAATGACACGATGTTCGCGTCTGAACATGGTCAATCCGCCAATGATGAAATCAATATTATTGAACAAGGCAATAACTACGGTTGGCCTACAATCGAAGGCGATCAGTCAAAAGACGGCATGGAGGCTCCTTTTTACACAACAGGCTCTAGCGATACTTGGGCGCCAAGTGGAATCGACATGCATAATGGTCTGCTTTGCGTAGCTGCGCTTCGAGGAACCGCAATTAAAGTGGTGGATCCTAAGAGTGCTGAAGTGACAGATTCAATTGAAGGGTTTGGCCGTGTCCGAGATGTTTTTTCTGATGGCGACTCGCTCTATTTTATCACGAACAACACGGACGGTCGCGGCACACCTGCAGACGGTGACGATAAACTTTATAAATTAAATGAATAGCCGTGTACAAACTAAAAGGTGTATTGGACAAGTCCAATACACCTTTTAGTTACTAAATAAATTTGACCATCAGATTTTTATCAACGTTTTTATATGAATTTCTGTATCACAGTTCCTTTACCGTCTGCGACTCGTACTTCTGTATGTGCGCCATTGATAAATGTGATCTGTGGTGGCATATGACCTAAATCGATATCGTACGCAATCGGTAACTCTAATTCTTTTGTTAAATCTTGGTACATTCTATCGACAGTGTATCCACCGACCGGCTCATTTGCCATACTTCGCCCAAAGAGAATACCTGAGCAATTGTCAAACCATCCCGCGTATTTCATTTGCGTTAGCGACCTTTTTAAATCCGCCACTGACATTTCGCAGTTTTCTAAGTACCAAATGACCTGTTCGCCCGGAATGTACTTGTCCCTGAACGGTTGAACTTCTCCGAATGGTGTTCCAATTAGGTGATGGATCACATCAATGCAGCCACCAAGCAAGCGGCCTGAGAATATTTCCTCGGTTCCCGAAACCGTTTGCCATTTAGTCGGTTCTGTCAAATGAAAGACGACTGGTGAAGCAATGGAATGGTCCCACTCTTTCTGATAGAGTTTAGAAGAAATTTGCTTTACAGTTTCTCCTTTTGCTGTTTTTAAAATATCTAGCCAGCGTGCTGTTGTTTCATCGCTTTTTTCACCACGCAAATCAATAATGTTCGTACCATGTGCCGTGGCAATACCGGTTTTCAACGTGATAGCCAACAACAACACGCTGAGGTCAGAATAACCAAGTACCCATTTCGTTTGTATCTTTGTGAAGTCTACGTATTCCAACATTTCAATCAATAATTCCCCACCCCAGGGCGGGAAAATCAACTCAATTTCTGTGCTGGTCATCATTTCCATAAATTCTTCTGCACGCTTTTTAGCAGGAGCTGACTTAGCCAGCTCTTGAGTCCAAGCCGTGTCCCCTGTCACAACAGTAAACCCCTTCTGCTCTTGCCGTTCAATCGTCAGTTTGAGAAGATCGTGGTGCTCAGTTCCCACTCCTGAAGACGGTGCGGTAATGCCAATTGTTTTAAAGGTAGTAGTAGGATAACGAATCATTCAATAGTCCCCCTTTTAGTTTAAACAAAATAAAAAAGCGAAAAAATCATTGCGATTAAAATACTAGCACCTACACAAAACCAAAGTGCTTGTTTGACCATTTCGAAAAACCGACTCGGTTCCTTATCCAATCTTTCCCCTTTAAATTGTGAAAAGTCAGGCGGTGTTTCTCTCTTTGGCTTGATTTTTTGCAATTTTGTCGTTTTCGTTTCTGTCATCGGGTTCATAGTGTTCCTCCTAAAATCAGTAGCAATAGAATCTGTAAGATACCTTCCATTATACTAAACTTAACTTGAGAATATAGTCCCCTTTTTGGCTAATTGTCATTTTTCAGAACAAACAAACAGAAGTACTTCTTGAAATGACTTTTTTGAAGTATATGATAGGAGAGAATAGAAAAATTCTGGAGAGGTGATTGGGATGAAAGTGTTGGTAGTTGGGGCAAATGGACAAATCGGACGGCAGTTTGTCAAAATGCTTGCTGATAGTGATAAATACACACCTAAAGCGATGATCCGTAAAGAAGAACAAATCAGCTATTTCAATGGTCTCGGAGTAGAATCCGTATTAAGTAGCCTCGAAGGCAGTGTTGAAGAAATTACTGAAGCAATGAAAGATTGTGATGCTGTGGTCTTTGCAGCTGGTAGCGGTGGCAAAACCGGAGCCGATCAAACCTTACTGATTGATTTGGACGGTGCTGCAAAAACCATTGAAGCCGCCGAACAAACGGGGACTGAACGCTTTCTCATGATCAGTGCCATCAATGCCGACAAACGGCAAATGTGGAAAGAAGATATGGCTCATTATTATGTCGCAAAACATCATGCCGATAACATTCTACGCGCAAGCGGTCTAGTCTATACCATCATTCGCCCAGGTCTTTTAACAAACGATGCCGGTACCGGTAAAATACTAGCGGTAGAGGACTTGGAATCGGGACAAATTTCTCGCGAAGATGTAGCGCGTGTCCTTTTGCATTCGCTTGATAACGAACATGTCTTCAACAAAACGTTTGCCATTATTTCTGGTGAAGACGACATTGACCATGCGCTCAATCAGCTGTAAATATGTTTATGATGTAAAAAAACAGGACGGATGATTTAAGATCATCTGGCCTGTTTTTTGATTATTCAACTGTTTTTAAATTTCTAATACCTATCACCACTTGGAACAAAAATGCAATCGAACAAAGAATAATAGCGGCATAGCCGAGTCCGCCAATTGGTGTCATTTGAAATGTCTGTATAACCAATAAAGCCATCATTACAGCAATCCCAAAATTCATAATATAGGGCTTGTCGTAAAATTTCTTAGAAGCGATCCCTACAAATATCGCAACCGCAATAATAGATATCAATAAAAAATTCCCCATTACTTTCCCTCACCCTTTGCTTCGTCTTTCATAAGTCTAGCATGTATCCTTTAGCTCTGATAGTTTAATTAGAATTTTTCATAAGCCATTTTCTTAATAATTTGCTCGTGTTCAGGATAGAGTGCAAGCAGTTCCGCCTGCAGCAATAATTCAAAATCCTCAAAATCAAAACCTGGCGAAACCATGCAGCCCACTAGTGAAAATGTATCTGCCGCTTCTACTGTTGAACCGAAAATACTTCCTTTTTCAACCAATACTTGTGGCCTTTCCCCTGCCGCTAAATCCAGTCCCAGTTTTTCAGTACGATAATTTCCATTCGCATCTAAAATATGCACGGTAACGGCATGACCTGCGTGAAAATACCACAGCTCGTCTGATTTCAATCGGTGAAAATGAGAGATATCTTGCGAGCGCAATAAAAAATAAATACTGGTGTACAAATTTCGTTCTACCGGATGTTCAGTGGTCGTGATTTTTTCAGGAGAAACGAACGTTTGTTTGTAATATCCTCCCTCGGGATGCGCCGTCATGTCTAAATAGGTAATCCAATCTTCAGCATTCACTATATCCAACTCCATTCCTTCTCTTCTAACCGCTTGTTTATATGAAACTTTCTATCTCTATAGACGTATTCATTATATAACATAAGTCCATAAACAAACGAGGAGGAATAATAATGAATAACCACGAAATTGATTTTAAGTTGCACGGAGACGATATGCAGTTTGTGGAAGTAGAACTAGACCCAGCTGAAACGGTTGTTGCAGAAGCAGGAGCTTTAATGATGATGGAAGACGGCATTGTGATGGAAACGATTTTCGGAGACGGTTCTACAAGTTCAGGTGGCAGCGGCTTGATGGGCAAACTAATGGGCGCAGGAAAACGAATTATCACAGGTGAAAGTTTGTTTATGACGGCTTTCACTAATAACGGAACAGGTAAACGCCATGTGTCATTTGCTGCGCCTTATCCTGGCAAGATTATTCCTATGGACTTGAGCATGCTAAACGGCAAGATTATTTGTCAAAAAGATTCTTTCCTAGCTGCTGCCAAAGGAGTTTCGATTGGCATTGAATTTCAGCGCAAATTGGGTGCAGGATTTTTTGGCGGTGAGGGCTTTATTATGCAAAAACTGGAAGGAGATGGCTTGGCGTTTGTACATGCTGGCGGTACGATTTACCGAAAAAACCTTCAAAAAGGAGAAGTATTGCGTGTGGATACGGGTTGTTTAGTCGCCATGACCGGAGATGTTGATTACAATATTGAATCAGTCCCGGGCATTAAAACAGCATTGTTCGGTGGTGAAGGTTTATTCTTTGCAACTTTGCGTGGTCCCGGAAGTGTCTGGATTCAATCGATGCCATTCAGCCGATTAGCAAGTCGTGTATTTGCAGCCGCTCCACAAAACCCTGCTGGTCGTTCGAAAGGGGAAGGCAGTGCCGCTGGTGGATTATTTGACTTACTCGGTGGAAGATGATTAATTGACTTATTAAAATAAAAGACGCCTATTCATTTCCTTACGGGGTTTGAATAGGCGTCTTTTATTGTTCTATTAGAGAGATTTGATAAAAATCTCGAAAAATTGACAAACCTCTATTAATCATGAGATTATTACCTAACGACCGTTAGGAAGGTGAAAAAGTGAAAGCAGATCTTATTCTCCAAACCGCTGTCAGCCATTTTGCAAAAGAAGGCTTTGAAGGCGCATCTCTCAGTAAAATCGCTGAAGAAGTTGGAATCAAAAAGCCATCTATCTATGCCCATTACAAAGGAAAAGATGATTTATTTATTTCTGCACTTCAGTATTCACTCAATACTCAAAAAGCTCAGTTAGCTAGTTATTTTAATTCTACGAAAAATGAATCGTTAGAAACTCTTCTTTTCGGTTATTTTGATTGGTTGGCAAAAGAAAGCAGAGACAACGAACGAATGAAGTTTATCTTGCGTGTTGCTTATTTCCCTCCACTCAAATTAGAAAAAGAAGTCGGCGAGTTGTTTAATCCGTTTTTTGACCTGATGCACCAGCATCTTACTCGGTTATTACGAGAAAGACATCGCTATGAAAACGTATTACACTCTGTAGATTTTTCAAATACAGCGTTAGCTTATCTGACTGTAATTGAAGGAACGATGTCTGAACTTGTCTATAGCGGCATCGAAAGATATGAAAAGCGACTTCAAGCAGTTTGGCCAATTTTTTGGCGTGGCTTAATCCATTAATACACGAATCACAGCAGACCAGAAACACCTATCAAGCACGAAGATTATAAGGAGATCACTGCATGAAAACAAATAAATTAGTTCTTTCAACTTTACTACTCAATCTATTTATCGCATTTCTAGGGATTGGACTGGTCATTCCAGTAACTCCGACCATTATGAACGAATTAAGCATATCAGGAACTGTCGTGGGCTATATGGTTTCTGCTTTTGCGCTAGCTCAGCTCATTGTTTCTCCTATTGCCGGACGATGGGTAGATAATATTGGTCGTAAACCCATGATCATTATCGGCCTGTCAATCTTCAGTATTTCCGAATTTCTATTCGGTATTGGTGAAACAGTAGAAGTGCTGTTTGCCTCTCGTATTCTCGGGGGTGTTAGCGCAGCCTTTATTATGCCGGCTGTTACGGCTTATATTGCTGACATTACGACCAGTAGCACACGACCAAAAGCTTTAGGTTATATGTCTGCGGCGATTTCTACCGGTTTTATTATCGGTCCAGGAATCGGTGGGTTTTTAGCCGATATCAGCACGCGACTTCCCTTCTTCTTTGCAGCAGGATTTGGTTTGTTTGCAACGATTTTGTCACTTATCACATTAAAAGAACCCAATCGCAGCTACGAAGTTGAGGAAAAACACCAGCCCCTGCCAAAATCAGGATGGAAACGAATTTTTTCACCGATGTATGTTATCGCTTTTATGGTTATTCTCATATCATCATTTGGTCTGGCCGCATTCGAATCGCTTTTCGCGTTATTCGTTGATCACAAATTCGGCTTTACGGCAAAAGATATCGCCGTGATTATCTCACTCGGCGCAATTGTCGGAGTCATTTTCCAAGTTGGTTTGTTTGATAAACTAACGCGACGGTTCGGTGAAATCCGATTGATTCGTTACAGTCTTTTTGTGTCAACCGTTTTAGTATTTATTATGACTTTCGTTACGAGTTACTGGTCGATTTTGCTTGTTACCATGGTCGTGTTTGTCGGCTTTGACTTGATGCGTCCAGCCGTTACTACTTATCTGTCACGAATCGCCGGCAATGAACAAGGATTCGCCGGGGGCATGAACTCCATGTTCACAAGTATCGGTAATATTTTCGGTCCGATTATTGGCGGCATTCTTTTCGACATTGATTTAAACTATCCGTTCTATTTTGCTACTGTCGTCTTAGCAGTAGGAATTGCATTAACGTATTTATGGAAGCGCCCAGCGTTTTCAGAACCAACAAGAATATAGTTTAGCTTTTAATTGGGCCTCGCGAGGGAAAATCTTCAGTTTTTTCCTCTAGAGGTTATTTTTTTTCACTTTTTTTGCTATTGATTTGGGAAAGTTGAGGTTGTTTGCAGAAAGAGGCTGCTGTTTGCGTAATCTTTTTATTTGTTTACGGAATTTTCAAATCCCAGTCTTTTGAAGTCGAAATGATCAAAATACTAAACCTCTTGTTCAATTGTAAATTTTTTCGAAAGAAAAATCGCATTAATTAATTGATATGCTATTATTTAAAAATATAGAACTTATACATGACAGCCAATTCCAATAAATTAATCATTAAATCACAAAAGGAGTGAGCACATGCATATACGCAAAGCAGAACAAAAGGATGCATCCGCTATTGCAAAAGTCCACGTGGACAGCTGGAGAACCACATACAAACAAATTATGTCAAGTGATTTCCTTAACGGCCTTTCTTATGAAAAACGGACAGAGCTGTGGGAAGAAAACCTCTTAGAAAAAGAAAATCACATAATTGTTGCAGAAACTAGCGACGGCATCATCATTGGATTTGGTACGGCTGCAAAGAGAAAAAGCAATACTGTGGAAAGATCTGGCGATTTGACTTCCATTTACTTATTTGAAGACTATCAAGGTCAAGGCATTGGAAAAATGTTATTGAAAGACCTTTTCTTGTTTTTCAAACACCTGGATTACGAAAGAGTTTTTGTTGAAGTATTAGAAGAAAATAAAACACGATTTTTCTATGAATATTATGGTGCCAAGCTAATCGATACTGTTCAACTCAAAATTGGTGGAACGGTTCTGAACGAATTGATTTATGAATGGGAGAACATAGATCAGGTATTAGAGAAACTTTGAGCCAAGACGAGTCAAGAATTGAGGTTGTATAGGAAAAGACCGGAAGCATCGGCTTCCGGCCTTTTCCTCGTTCTGATGCTATTGCTTCGTTAATTGCCAATAGATTCTATCACTCGCATTTTTTGTTTTTTCCATTCCTACTTTTTCTAATATGCGTATAGAACCAATATTGTCTATGTCTGTTTCTGCGATTACGGTTTTTACAGTCATCGTACTAAAAGCCCAATCTATAAGACCTCGTACTGCCTCAGTTCCATAACCCATACGCCAAAAAGTTTCTAGAAATCCATAACCGATTTCCACTTCTTGGTTAGCATTCGGCTTGCCTTTGAAACCCGCATCTCCAAGAATCACGTCATCGGATTTTCGTAAAACCAGCCAGCTTCCCCATCCATATAAAGTTGAATCGTTTGCTAGCGCTTCTATATGATCGGCAATTTGAGGGCCATTTCTATAATTTTGAGCAGCTATCATTATCGCCGAATGGCTATCACTCGGTATCATTTTTAGTCGTTTTGTTTCTATTTGCATCTTTTATTTCTCCTTTTATTTCTCCTTTTATTTTACTGATTCTTAAAGTTTATTACTTAATTACTGATGCTTTTTGCTGACTAGGCTGACTTTCTCGAGACTCTTTCCCTCCTCAGCGTACCAATCTGAATATTTCGGAGTTAACACCGCGATTGTGAACAATACAGCAGTTATCAGCATAAGGATTGCGAGAGAGCCGATTGTCAGCTTTAGCGAAACAAAATCTGCGAGTAAACCAATTACTAAGATGAAAAAAAGTTGCAAAATACTTTGGATGAGTCCAAAGATGCTCGTCACTCTGCCCATCACAGATACTGGCACATTATTTTGATAGAATGTCGTAATTCCGGCGTTCAAGAACACATTAAAGAAACCGAGGATAATAAAGCCGACAGTAACGGATGCAAAAGACCAGGAGAACGCATAAATAAGATAACCGGTTGTCATCATCAACATGCCAATAATCATCATTACCCGAATCGAAACTTTATTGGCAAATAAGGAAAGCCATAATGCGCCACTCACTGAACCGATGCCCGTAATGCTAATTAACAAGCTGTATTCGATTTCAGAAAGGCCAATTACTTGTTGAGTGAAAACAACCTCCTGAACATCCATCGCAAATGAAAATAGCATAACTACGAGAAACCCTAGATAAATTGCAGAAACGTACTTTCTGCTACCAATAAAATCAACAACGACAGTGAAATCTTTGGCAACTTGTGAAAAAGTCAAAGCAGGAATCTTTTCGTGTTTGACTTTTTCTGTGTCCGGTAAAAGGCTCAACAAAACGGCAGCAACTAAAAAGAATCCAGCATTTAACCATAAAGTCACCGAAATATTAGTTAGTAGTATAAGTGTCCCTCCTAAAGCCGGTCCAATAATAAAAGCGCTAGAAGAGGTAAACGAACGCAGTGAATTAAACCGTTTTCGCTTTTGCTGAGGAACAAGCATTGTGACATAGGTCATGGAGGCTGGTCCAAAAAATGATTTGGCAACGCTTAACAGAACAAGAATCGCGTATATCGCAAAAAGGCTTGGTGCAAAAGGAATTATAGCGATAAAAGTCGCTCTTAACACCATCGTCACCAACACGATTTTTCGCTTACTTCGGTAATCTATAAAACTGCCCGTCCAAAACTTTGTCAAGATATTGACTAAAGGACTGACCATCCATAAACCCGCTACAGCAGCTGCAGAACCCGTCATCTGATAAACAATGATATTGATAGCAACTAAGTAGAGGAAATCTCCAATATTGGCAATACCTAAAGATCCTAGTAGGATCGCGGGAACTTTCCATTGTTTTAAAATCTGCTTCCCCTCCAGAAACTTCGATGCTATTGATGCATCTTGTCGCATCAGCTCATATGGATCATTTTATATTGAATTAAAAGTGGTGTATCAAAATAAGTGTTTTTGTTTGCGAAAGAGTAAGAGTTGTTTGCGTAATTCTCTCGTTTGTTTGCGGTGTCACTTTGTTTGGTTGCAGAAAATCACGCTTTTTGCAGCACTCAAAATTACAGTCTGCGTAGCTTGAGATGATCACTTCACAACATCCCCTTTTATAGCTCAAGCTTTAGTTATCCCTAACTCTTCTATTTTCTGGTTGTTTCAACCAATGGCGTAACCCTTTGCCTGCGAGTGGTTCGTCGTTAAACCGAGGGATTACGTGAAGATGACTGTGCTTGATCGACTGATTTGATGCCTCCCCTACGTTCCAGCCAAGGGTGTAACCATCTGGAGAAAGTTCACTTTCCATGTAATCTTTGGCTTGTTGGAGAAGCTCGTATGTGTCACTCCACTCTTCTTTTGTTAAATCAAACGTATTGGTACGATGCTGCTTTGGAACAATTACACCACTTCCTTGTAGTACCTCTTGTTGCTCTGTATGCTGCAAATAGTAACAGCTGTTATTTTCAAAGATGATTTTTTGATTAAAATCGTTACTCGGATTGCAAAATGGACATTCTGCGTCATGAGACATGGTAATTCCCCTTTCGAATTCTTCTTACCTTCTTTCTAAGTTGTTATTCCCAGCAATCGAAATCTTTTTTTAATACGATTGTGACAACGCTGATTAAAGCTAGTCTGTTCTCTTGTTTGAAGTCTAAATTCACGGTAACTCCAACCGCTTTATGGAAGTATTCGCGTTTATTTGCGCAATTTCACACATTATTTGCAAAACCTAAAATTTCTTCCCAGACAATCGGAGAACACAAAATCTCCTCTCGACTTAAGGTTATATTCTCCATTTATTCAAATAATCCCTTCATTTATTGTCTTTAAAAAATTTCTCTTCAAAGCAATAAAAAAAGAAGGAACTTTGAAAAAGTTCCTTCCCTCTAATTAAATTAATCACAGCTTACCTTGCTTGATTTTATTAATTAATTCTTCTAGCCATTGAACATTATGGTCAGTTCTTGCCGTAATGTATCCTCTAACAAAATTTCGTAATTCCTTGTCTTCTTCAGTTACTTGGACTTTTCCTTCCATCCCGCTCAATTGATTCCAGCGTTCTTTGATCTCGTTGACGTTATTTTCCAATATATCGACGACTTTTTTCTTATCGACATATTGCAAACTAATTAAGCCCACTATCATATCTTTGACGATATCCGTGTTTTCAAACAGTTTGTAAATAAGTTTGGGTAACTCTTCGCGTCCTTTAGCCGTAATCGCAAACACTTGTTTATCTGGACGATGTTCTTCTTTGATAATTTCAACGATTTCAATTAATCCTTTTTTGGCTAAAGTTTCAAAATGATAATACAATTTACTTTCGGTCAATCCACCTAATTGATCCAGTGGGATAGGCTCTGACAACTGCTTTTTCAATTTATAAGGATAGCTGTTTTCTTTCATCAGGTTACTTAAAATAAAGACTTGAATCGACATGTTAAAACTCCTTCGAGATAGATCGTATTCCAATTGTACCAGAAATTACACAGAAACTTCAGATGGGTTGAGCCGTTTATTGGTTTTCTCATCCGCATTGTTGTTTTCTAGTTCAACTGGCTTATGAAGAAATGCGACGATGCAAATGTTAATAAGCATAGCTACTCCACCAACAGCCACCATCGACCATATAAATGGAGCCGTGCTAATATTCCCGTATAGATTCGCAGTATATGCTTGCACCGAATAATACATAGGCGAAATATAACTCATCCATTCGTAAGGCAAGTACATCATTTCGCGGGGCATAATCGCACCGTTTGATAATGTTTGAAAAAATAAAATTGGCAAGTTTAGAATCATGCCTCCTTCACCGATTAAGAAAATGACGATTGCGGCAAAGTTAAAACACACCATATAGTTTAAAATTTGCTGACCCGCGAGCTCAAAAAACAAATTACCACTCGGTCCATTGATCACATACGTTACCCCTAAAGCAACTACCGTAGAAAGAACGGCGATGATTAGAGCAGTCAGTTGAACATAACTGAATAATCGTGTCTTGCTTGCTTTTGTTCGATTTTCTCTATATGCACTAACTAGTTGCATGGCGCCTATCATTGCGCCCACATAACACGCCATTGATAAGAACATGGGCAACATACCATTATTCATACCATCTGGCACTTTGTTGATTGCTACGATGTTTCCTGCATAAGCTGCTTCAATCTTTTCAGCTAACGCTGCAGCTTGATCTTCTGGGACATTACTATTCATTAACACACTTTGAGCTGTTTGCTGTGAGAACTGTGTACTCAATTGGTTATTAATTTCCGCTACGACTGAATTCATCGCAGAAGAAACTGATTGTGCGCCAGCTTCATTGATTGTAAAGTCAATCGTTGAAGTTATTTTTCCTATTTGGAGATTTTCAGAAAATTTTTCTGGAATGTGCACAACTAACGCGACTTTGTTGTGTTCTAACTCCTCTAAAGCCTGTTGATTTGTTAGATTGGTTTCGATTTTTTTAAATGGTAGGTTTTCTGTCAACTGATCTGCAATTCCTACACCATAATCGCCATTGTCGTCATTAATAATGGCGATTGGTAACTTATCAATATTTGCAGGAATGGCTGAATAGCCTGGCAGGAAGATGCCTAGCATCGCAATGGCGTAAAATATCCCCATAACAATAGCGCCGGTTGCGCCTTTTGTTTTTAAAAACTGTACAAATTTCATTTAACTTATCCTACTCTCTGTCAAAATAACTTCAAACAAACTACTTTAATAAAAGCACTTTTTTACAACTACTTTGTATCATAATTCTATTTTGAATGAAAGTCAATAACTATGTTATATAAACCTACAAATAGAAAAATAGGAGCTGCTGTAAATCTAGCTGCTCCTATTTCTTCTTTAACTATTTTATTTCAACCAATTATTTAAAAATTCACTTTGATTACCTTCAAAATATTCTTCAAAAAATAGTTTAAATTGTTGGGTGTTTACTTGTTTGAATTGAAACTCGACATAATAAGCCGATAGAAATTCAAGTGCACTTTCTCTTCCACCGTTCTCATCAAAATATTCTTTTAGCACCATTGGAACTTTGCCATAGATCGTAGAATAATACGTTTCGTTACCAAACTTAGAAAGTGGTAAATTGACATATTTTTCTGGCCGGTAATACTGTTCTGCTGAAGAGGCACCCCAAAATCCAAATTCATCATCATCGTAACGATCACTGATGAATAACGAGCTACTAAATTCTGTTACGCCTTCATCTAACCACGATTCATAATAGGGGTCATTGGTAACAAGGTAATAAAACCATTGATGCGCAATTTCATGCACTAAAACTGACTCCTGAGATTGCTGATCTGCTGCCACTTCAATAATGTTTGGGTATTCCATGTAGCCATCGTTTCCAATAATATCGAGTTCATCAAAAGGATTATCGCCTATTTTTTCTTCAAAATATTCATAAGCGTCAACTGCAAGTGAAGAAGTTTCTTCTAGCATATTTTGTGACGCCGGTGTAAATACACGAAGCGTCGTGTCGTTAGCTTGTACAGTTTCTGCTTGCCATTCATCAGGATTCATAATAGCCATATAAAAATCTTTAATGTTTTCACCTGTTACCGTCCCTTTTGATGTAGGTTGGATTTCCCCATCATTTGCGGAAGTTGCAACTAAATAGTCCTTCGGTAAAGCATAGTTTACTGTAAAGTCGCCATAATCCGTGTTGTAAGATTCGCCGTTTGAATTGTAATCTTCGATGTTCCAACCATTTCGGTACTGCCCGAGCATCGGATACCAATGTGCTAAGTAAAAATTATCGTCTACTTGAGACAAGCGCATACCGCCTTTAGGTAAAGTCATCGAATAGTCGACTGTTACGTTTACTAAATCGTCCGTATTTAAAGCTTTTTCTAGCTCGACCATTAACTCGTTGTTATCAAGTGCATACGCCGCTTCTTTACCATTAACCACAACCGAAGAAATCGCAATAACCGCTTCGTCACCTTCATAAACGTTTGTTTCATTAGAATTCATCGCATTGGGTATTAAATAAAAGCCGATATCTGACCACGATTCAGCCGAATCATTTGTAACATCAATTGAAGCCTCAATGTGAAAGTCGTCTTTAGGACTCAACTTCACTTTTAAGTTATAAACTGCATTAGTAGTATCCTCATAAGGCTCAGTTATCACCATATTGTCATCTTCACGAAGAGCAATGACCAGGATTCTCCCAATAATTACGATGCCTATAAGTAAGGCTATACCCCATCCTTTTACCTTCATTATACATCTCTCATTTCTACTATTTTAATGGATAGCTAGTCAACCAGTTTAAGCCGCTAAAATAAGATTTAGTGCCATTTAATAGAACATGCAAAATGTCTCATTTGGAATTGGATTTAACTTGAGGGAACCAGAAAATCCTTTCACGTCCTAGGCTAATTTGATTGTACCTTATTTCAAGAATACAGGTGATATAGAATTTCTTTGTTTTCATTTAATCATTCTTACCAAAAAACTCTAAAGACTAGCTATTCTTTCTGACTAACATACTTGTCATTTCTGAAACATATCGTTTGCACTTTAGCTTTAAAGAGGTGTAGACATGAAAACAAGATTAAAAGAGTTAAGCACGAATGTAGGGATAAACCAAACAGAATTGGCAAAATGCACAAAGACTTCGCGCCAAACCGTCAGCTTGATCGAATGCGAAGAATTTATGCCTTCATTGCTCGTTGCAACGAAAATTGCGCGTATTTTTGATAAACCGGTTCAAGAGATTTTTCAATTCGACGAGGAGGAATTAGCATGAGGAATCTGTTTAAACAAGTGGTCAATTGATTATTGGAGCGTTAGTTGGATTTTTCGGAATGCTAGTTTTGCTGGAAGCCGATTTTCTTATTGATTTGTCTGGCTATGCATTTATTGGCAATACCATTCTTCTAACACTCGCAGCACTACTGACTTTTTTTACTATATCGTTATTTCAGTATTTTGTCTCTTACCAATCAAAAGTTTACTGGAGATGAAGAAGATGCTGCGGAAGGACGTATGTACAGACAGTATTTAGATGCCCGTCTTTGTTCTAAGCTTGCCACGTTGATCGGTTTAGCATCTTTAAGTGCAACTGCTATAACTGCTCAATCTTTTTAGATGCTTGTGACAGGTATCGCTTTAGTGTTTATGGGCGCTTCACTGTCTTTCATACTCCCTGGTCTTACACAGAAAATGTATTCAGAGCGTCAACTTCCCTTAATTAACGACAAAAATTACACTAAAAAATCACTAAAAATTTCCGCTGATGGAGAAAACCTGTCATGCTCGGTGGTTTATACAAAACCTACCTTACAATGCATTCTCTTTTAGTCAGAGCAGTAATCCTACTGTTATTTTATTCGATTGTCTCAGATTCATCATAGCTTTTAGTATTTTTACGATTGTCATTATCTTACCTTTACCAACACACGGTATCAAATTCACGTTCGGAACAACTAAATTCTCTATTAAAAAACACTGATTTCTTTAAACAGAAATCAGTGTTTTTAATTCATTATTCGCCACGTGGCGCTTTTGGTGGTTGGCACACGTCACATTTACGTTGGTTTTTTGTATTGAATTTCGTAAATGTTTTTTCGAAGTTATTGCCACATGCGCATTTGAACAGTAGCTTTTGAGAAAATCCGTGGTATTCAGTCGACAGTAATTTACTGTCCGAATTTTTCTCGACAAATGCTTTAATTTCTTTAAAGGTCCATCGTTTGTTCATTTTGTTACACCTCCATATTCTATCGGTAAGCGGAGGCTTTTTGGCATCCGTTCAATTACGAGCAAAAAGCTTAGCTGCCTTAAGTTCTTTAGTATAACACGAGCTGCTCACTATTTATAAAAAATGTAGTTGTAAGCTTAGCTTTCTTATGAACCGCAAGATTTTTACGGTTCACTTGTTGTCGCTATCTTGACGAAACACCTCCATATTTCCATGTTATTAACCATGTGTTACCTTCTTAAAAAAAGCCGACGTTTGTCGGCTTTTTGGATACTTGCAAATCGCTTCTCACAAATCAGTCGATCAATCCTGATAAAATTGTATCAATATTCCACTGCATCATTTTGATATACGTATCGCCATCTTCTCCTGGCTTACCAATTGAATCCGTAAAGACTTTTCCTTTAATGTCCATACCGGTTTCTCTTGCGACTGTTTCCATGCTGCGGGCATCAATACTTGTTTCTAAAAACAATCCTTGAATTTGTTGATCATTTATTTTGTCTACAACTTGTGTAATTTGTGACGGTGTCCCTTGGTTTTCTTGATTGATCTCCCAAATATATTCTGCTTGGAAATCATAGGCTTTACTAAAATATTTAAACGCTCCTTCACTTGTTACAAAAACGCGTTTTTCTTTTGGAATTTTGCTGTATTGATCAAGAGCTTCCTGGTGAAGTACTTCCAATTGACTAGTGTATTCTTCTGCGTTTTTTTTGTATTCTTCTGCGTTCTCTGGATCTACTTCAATCAATGCATCTCTTGCATTTTCTGCATATTTAATCCCATTTTGCAGGTCTAACCATGCGTGAGGATCTTCTTCCCCTTCTTTTCCTTCAGTTGTTAAAAACATAGGTTCAACGCCTTTACTCATCTTATAAACAGGTGCTGATTCGCCACTTTTACCAGCGGTATCCATTAATTTTTCGAACCATGAATTGCCAGCTTCTAAATTTAATCCGTTGTAGAAAACCACATCAGCATCTGTTGCTTTTTGCGCATCTAATGGCAATGTTTCGTATTCATGAGGGTTAGAGCCAATCGGTGCTAAGCTGTGTAATTCGATTTTGTCACCGCCTACATTTTTAACAATGTCGTAAAGGATAGAGTACGTCGTTACGACCTGTAACTTATCATGATTGGTCTTTTCATTACTGCTGTCATTGTTTGAACATCCAGCTAAAATAAACAGCAAAACGATACTTATCATAAAAAACTTAGTACTGTTACGCATAAACATTCTCCTTTTTCTTTACAAGTTTAATTGGCTAGTTGTCTTTTTTTCATTGTGCTTATTTTCCGCCATAAAATTCCCTGTTTTGGTGAAAAAAGAAAAGCTACGATGAAAAGAGCTGTCGCGGCAAGCACTATCGTTGCACCTGAGGCCAAATTGTAAGTAAAACTGAAATACAAACCAATTACAGCTGCACTTGCTCCGATTGAAGCCGATAAGAAAATCATTGTCGATAAACGATCGGTCAGGAGATAAGCTGTTGCTGCAGGTGTAATCAGCATGGCAACTACGAGGATAATACCCACGGTCTGAAGTGAAGCAACTGTAACCATCGTCAGTAAGGTCATTAAAAAGTAATGAATCAGTCTCACTGGTAGTCCGTATACTTGTGCCATTGTTTCGTCAAAAGACGTCACAAGAAGTTCTTTGTAAAAAACAAAAACAGAAACCAGTACAACCAACCCTGTACCTAACGTAATCCACATATCTGAAGGCCGTACAGCCAATACGTTACCAAATAAGATATGGTACAAATCTGTACTGCTTTCAAGCACCGTTATGAGAATAACACCTAGTGCAAATGCTGCAGAAAATACTATGCCGATTGACGTATCTTGTTTGATTCGGCTATTTTGACTAACAAAACCGATACCAATCGCTGTTAATACGCCTGTAAACACGGCACCAAAGAAAAAGCTGATGCCAAGTGCGTAAGAGATTGCCACTCCTGGTAAAACAGCATGTGAAATAGCATCCCCCATAAGCGCCATTCCTCTTAAGATGATAAAACAACCGATGACTCCGCAAATGACACCGACCATAATCGATGTAAGCAATGCTTTTTGCAAAAAGTCATATTCAATCAATCCTTCAATAAAAGCCATAATTAGTTCACCCCAACTTCAAATAGAAAAGATAATTCACTTTCATACGCTTTGCGCATAACTTCTGGACGCAATACTTGCTGTGGGTTACCAAATTGAATGACTTGTTTGTTCAATAACAACAACTCATCAAAGTATTCGTTTGCTTTACTTAAATCGTGGTGAACGACTACTACTGTTTTGCCTTGATCGCGTAAGTCTTTCAAGAGTTTAACGATCATTTCTTCACTAGAGACATCAATTCCGACAAATGGCTCGTCCAAAAAGAAAATGTCTGCTTTTTGCGCAAGTGCTCTGGCAAGAAAGACACGCTGTTGCTGCCCACCGGATAATTCGCCTATTTGACGATTAGAAAACTCTTCCATTCCCACTTTTTTCAGGCATTCATAAGCCCATTCCTTGTCTTTTTTCTTTGGACGCTTGAATATGCCCAAATTCGGATAAGTGCCAATCAATACAGTATCAAGAACATGAATTGGAAAATCCCAGTCATACTGATTTCTTTGAGGTACATATGCGATTCGCTTGCGATTTTCCTTTAATGTCTCTCCAAATATTTCAATACTACCTTGATCAATGGAGACAAGATTTAATAATGCTTTTAATAGCGTTGATTTACCCGCGCCGTTAGGACCAATAATTCCTAAGACTTTTCCTTGTTCAAGCGTCAAATCAATTGCTTCAATTGCTGGTCTGCCAAAATAAGAGACCTGGATATTTTCTACTTTAACTGCAGGAACCATTTTACTTCCCCTCCGCCATTTATTTTCCGTTGTGAAATATTTTTCCTATAGGAAACTTTTCTTTATTTTATACTTTTTGTGTAAGATTGTAAATAGGAAAAGCTTGTGTATGCCTATATTTTCAATGTAGTGAAAATATAGAGTGTTAAGCATAGCCGTCAGAAAAACATTGAATGAAGGAAGCTATTTGCTTTTTGTCTCTTTCATTCAAACTTTATAGAACGTAAAAATTGGTAGAGAAAAATCAAACCTTTTCTCTACCAATCTTATTTTAGAAACTTATGACACAGTCTATGAAATCATTCTTTGATTTTTTTCGAGTAATGTCTCCTTGCTTTTTCTCGATTCCCACAAATTTCCATCGAACACCATTTACGTTTTCCGCTTATGTCTACAAAAAAAGCATAGCAAAGCGAACTCTGGCATTTCTTTATTTTTTCGAAAACTCCGTTTTGTAATGCCAGCAGCATGTCATACGACAAGAGCGCTAACAATCCTTCTGTTCCGCCTTTACTCGGAATAGGCTCACATGCTTTGTTAAAATACAAAGGAACTTTTGTTGTATATGCTACCAAAGAGTTCAAAGAACTTTTGTCTCTTTGATCAGTGGAGAAATAATTTCTCCACTGATCGCGAAAAACTTTCAGCTCTTTAGCTTCAACTGGCGAGCTTTTAAGTTTTTCTACTTGCTGCAGATTTAGTACTTCCTGACTTTCCAAAAATGCTAGCCAGTCATCTATGCCTCTTTTTTCTTCAAGAAAGTCTATCGCTGTAATTTTTTTGATATTGATCGTATTTAAAAAATTAATGAAAAGATACTGACTTACGAAAGAATATTTTGTTTCCATATTGTTCTCCATTCGGAACACTCCTTAAAACTGATTGATTGACTTACATACTATCATACCGTAAAGTTTAATTCTAACCACAAGAAGATAATTAAGTGGTTATAAAATAAGAAGAGGAGAGATACTATGTCGATTAAAGACGTTACGGATTCAACATTTGTTCAAGCAACCGAAAAAGGGTTTGTCATTGCCGAACTCGGCGCAGCTTGGTGTGCCCCCTGTAAGATGATCGCTCCTGCATTAGAAGAAATTAATGAGGACCAACATAACCGAATAAGCGTCGTTCAATTAGATGTTGATAATAATCAAGAAACAGCACAAAAATATGGCGTTATGAGCATTCCGACACTTCTTTTCTTTAAAGATGGAGAATTGATGGAGAAATCAGTTGGCTTCCAGCCAAAAGAAGAAATTCTTTCAATCGCCCAAAAACACATTTCTTAATAAGAACATTTTTGCTATCATTCTATTCACTGTTGATATGCACTTATACCGGCGTGCATCCTAGCAATCTAACTAGTTAAATGAAAGGAAGATGTAATTTATGACAACGATGACACAAGAAATTAATGAATATATCGAAAAATTTAAAGCCAACAAGCCAAAAGAAGTTCAAGTAAAAATGCAACATGCGATTGAAGAATTAGAAGCATCGAACGAAGGAAAAGGATTAAGAACAGGCGAACAAGCACCAAACTTTAACTTACCTAATGCCGCAGGCGAAACGGTTGAACTATACGAGCAGCTAAAAAAAGGTCCTGTCGTGTTAACGTTTTATCGCGGGAATTGGTGTCCGTATTGCAACATGGAGCTACGCGCTTACCAGCAGATCATTGGAGAAATTCACGACCAAGGCGCTGAGCTAATTGCCATTAGCCCGCAAACACCAGACCAGTCCATGTCTATTCAAGAAAAGCACGATTTAGAGTACTTGGTAGTAAGCGATGAAGGCAATACCGTAGCAAACCAATTTAATTTGGTTTACCAATTGCCAGAATACCTAGTTGAGCTTTATAAAGCTATCGGTCTAGATGTAGCTAAACACAACGGAGATGATACTTGGACACTTCCTGTATCTGCAACTTATATCATTCAGACAGATGGTACAATCGCTTATGAATACACAAAATCAGATTATAAAGACCGTGTTGAACCTTCAGATGTACTACAAGAATTAAAAAAAATTAACTAACCTAGCAATAGAAAGAGCAATCCAAACATCAGTATTGATGTTTGGATTGCTCTTTTAATTTTGAAGTTTTTTTGAATTAGCTACTCTTGATATAAAAATAGTTAACTTTCTGTAAAAAACATTCACAGTTATAATCAGCTTAACAGAACTGAAAGCCAAAATACGTCTAACGAGGTTATACTGAAATGACTAATTATTTTTCATCACTCACTTAGAAAAAACTTATTTCTTTTATATTTTAGGAGTATTAGTCGACTCGTCATAAACAATAAACAAAAATCCATAATGATCCCTATTATCACCTACAGCATTTAATGTTGTTCGCTTTTTTTTCGTGTATTCAGAAATAGGAAATGATGCAAAAATAACAACAAACATACACATCATACATAAACTTGCCAACCCTATTAATATGGACATTTTAATACCGCCCTCCCCTGTTTCGTTAAGCATAGCCTATGAAACGGGTTTCAGAGCAAGCACAGAAATAAACTTTAAATAGGAGTGATCATCGTGGCAAATATTAAAGAACTCGCTCGAATGGCAGGAGTTTCAGTAGCGACAGTCTCCCGCGTATTAAACAATCATCCGTATGTTAGTGAAAATAAACGGAATGCAGTCGAACAGGCTATGAAAGCATCCAATTATCAACGAAACTTAAATGCTGTACATTTAAGTAAAGGCAAAACCATGCTAATTGGTGTGATTGTCCCTTTTGTAAATCATCCCTATTTTGGTTTATTGGTTGAAGGAATAGCCAATGAAGCGGTTAAAAATAATTATAAATTAGTTCTTTTTCAAACAAATTACGAAGAAACAAGAGAAATCGAAGCGTTGGAAATGCTGAAGCATAAGCAAATCGATGCGTTAATCATTTGTTCTCGAAATTCTCCATTTAGCGTGGTAGATGACTATACTAAATACGGTCCCATTACCCTGTGTGAAGATAGCAGAGAAAAAAATATGTCTTCTACTTTCGTTGATCATTACAAAAGCTTTTCTCAAGCACTGAATTATTTGCATAGCAAAGGGCATAAAAAAATTGGTTACTGTTTAGCGCGGAATTCAGGGTCTAATAGTAGATATAGAGAAAAAGCTTATGAAGATTTTCTCAAAAAAATAAATGAGCCGTTTGTTCCCGACTATGTATTTTATGATTGCTTATACTTTGAAGATGGACAAACCGTAATACAGCGACTGATTGGTATGCACAGTCCTCCTACAGCTTTGATCGTTACTAACGATCAAGTAGCTGCTGGAATATTGGTTTGTTGTACGGAAGAGGACATATCGGTACCAGATCAATTGGCCATCCTAAGTTTTGACAATCAGCCCATTGCACAAGTCATGAACATAACCACTCTTGAAATCCCATTAGTAGAAATAGGAAAAAATCTATTGCTGCAAGCTATCAATCATCGACAAGTTCATCATGATGAGTTATTTGTAAAAATGATTGAACGAAAAACCGTTTAATGATAATGGTAGACGAATCAAAGTCTTGACGCACACTCTAGTCATCCTTAGCATAGCCACAAAGTTAACAATTTATAATCATTTGCACTATCTACTCAAAATCGCAATCTAATTACTTTAATATTAAATACTTTAGTGTTAAAGTATTTTTTGTGAGTAATCCCTCTTATGAGCTAAAAATTCAATCAATACACATAACGATACGTGGTTTCTGTGCATCTTTTTTTCAAACAGAAAATTAGAATTGGAGCGTGAAACGAATTGGAGACAGAAAATTTATTTAAACTTATCCACACAGTAGAAGCGATCACGAACAGAGCAATCGTTGATTGGAATGATATTTTCCCTCATAATATAGGTGTTTCTCCTATATTGGTTTTAAGCGAATTAGAACGAAACGGCCCGCAAAACCAAATGAAACTAGCAGATTTACTTGGCTTTACTGGTGGTGCCATGACAAATATTGCATCCAAACTTGTGAAACTTGAACTGGCCATTCGGACATTTAATGACAGTGATCGCCGACAAGTTTTACTGAAAGTTACACCAAAAGGATCTTTATTGCTTCAAGAAGCGCAAAGGTTAGGGAAACGACAGCACATCGAAATGTTCCAAGTATTGGATGAAGAAGAGATTGCTCAATACTTATCTATTAACGAAAAATTATTAAAAAGTTTGAAAACCAAAAAAAGTAATCGATAGGAGCGTTAACTATGAAACGAGTTCATGGAAAAGTAGCATTAATAACAGGAGGAGCTTCTGGCATCGGTCTTTCAACAGCTAGTCTTTTAGCAAAAGAAGGGGCAAAAGTAGTCATTGCTGATTTTAATACAGCTGGCGCAAAAGAGGCTGCCGCTAAAATTAACGAAGAAGGCGGAGAGGCTTCGAGTATCTTTTTAGATGCATCGAAAGAAGATTCCATCAAAGAAGCCGTTGACTTTACAGTAAAACAGTACGGAACAATTACCGTATTATTTAATAACGTCGGTTTGACAAATCTTCAAAAAGATTTAGATGTCGTCAACATTGACTTGGATGAATGGGACCGACTTATGAATGTAAACTTGAAAAGCGTGCTGTTAGGTGCTCGATTCGCCATTCCCCATATGATTAAAGCTGGAGGCGGCTCGATTATCAATACCGCTTCCATGTCCGGATTTACAGGAGATGTTATTCGTTCTGCTTATGGTGCTTCAAAAGCAGCTGTTGTCAATTTAACGAAATACACAGCTGCACAATACGGCAAAGACAATATTCGATGCAACGCGATTGCTCCAGGACTAATTTTGACACCTGCTGCAAAAAATAACTTAACTCCTGAAGTATTATCTATTTTCGAAAAATACAATGCCCTTCCTTACCATGGCGAAGCAGACGATATCGGTTATACAGCTCTTTTCCTTGCCTCTGATGAATCTAAATTTATTACAGGACAAACAATCCAAGTCGAAGGCGGACATTATATCGCAAATCCAACTGTGCCGGACTTTAAAGCTTTCTCAGAACAAGCTTAAGAAAATAACTTGTTAGAAACAGATACATAAAAACTCTTCTATGCTGTTGTAGGAATTCCCTACATACTACATGGAAGAGTTTTTGTGTGACAGTCATTATTGGCCGGTTAAAATCATGGCTGTCTATTGACTTTAATACCACTTGATTTGGAAAAAAGGGACTATGACAAATGGATATGACAAGCAACCTTTTGAGTTCAGCCCCTTTGAATCTAAAAAAATGACGTAAAACTGACTTAGAAAATATCTTCGGTCCTACTAAAGGCAATTGGGCATTCCCGACAATTAATTCTAATAAATTCAAAAGAGCACACAGCAAATCCGAGATTACAGGTCGCGATTTAAAAAAACAGACGGAGAAAAGGGACACCCTTTTCTCCGTCTGTTTTATTGTAGAGACTTAGGAGACAGTCCCTTTTCCGTTTAAACTAACGCTTATTGCTTGCGTGTACGAACCGCCACTACGGTCGTCAATGCCGCTAACATTAAGCCGGCCAGTACCCACATGAACGGGAATGATCCGGTATCAGACATACCACCCA
>NZ_JASISN010000014.1:0-76809 GCF_030063085.1 Planococcus sp. S3-L1
CATTTCCTCAGTGGCTGACAAACGGAATAACATCCCACGGAAGTCGCTGGATTATCGCACACCCTTGGAGGCATTTTTGAGTCACCTGAATGGAATGGGTCTGTCTAGCTTAAATTGACAAACGGAATATTATTAAAGGGGGATATAAAAATGGCGATGATTGGAACGGTAATAGTTTATATTATTATGATTTGTGCAGTATTAGGAGCTTTTGCAGCAATTAAAAACCCGGACGAAGGTATTGGAAGAGAGTTTATGTCAGGTTTACAAACAATCGGTCACATTTTTGTGCCGGCAGCAGGTATTATGGCCTCTATACCTTATTTAACTTGGTTTATTAACAAGTTCATTAGTCCAGCATTTCAAGCAATTGGTGCAGATCCCGCCATTGCAGCGACGTCTATCCTTGCGACAGATATGGGTGGGTATCAGTTAGCCGAAGCATTAAAAGTAACTAACGAAGGCTGGATCATGGCAATGATTGTTGGGTATATGGCGGGAGCGACAATCGTCTTCTCTATTCCAATGGGATTAGCTATGCTTGATAAACGAGACCATAAGTATATGGCACTGGGTATTATGTCTGGCGTATTAACGATTCCAATCGGAGCATTCCTTGCTTCGGTAATGGTCGTTCTATTCAATACAGAAATCCGTGATGTCATTAGTACAACAGCAGCATCGCCATATGAATTTGCTATAAGTTATGCACAAATTTTTGTCAATCTAACGCCACTTTTATTGTTTGTTATCTTAATCGCAGCAGGCTTGAAGTTCTTCCCACGAGCAATGGTCAGCGGATTTATGATTTTTGGGCGCGTGATGGATGCAGCAATCAAAATTGTTTTGGTCTTTTCTATTGTTGAAATTTTCACGGGCTTCTTTTCGATGGTATTTGGAGCTTGGGGATTTCATCCAATCATGGCAGACAAAGAAGATCAGTTCCGAGCACTTGAAACAGCTGGTTATATTGGAATTATGTTGGCCGGAGCATTTCCGATGGTTTACTTGTTGCGAAAATATGCATCTAAGCCACTTGAAGCCGCAGGACAAAAAATTGGGTTATCGTCTATTGGGAGTGCAGGCATCTTAGCAACAATGGCAAATATTTTAGCGATGTTTGCATTGGTAAGAGAAATGCCACCAAAAGACAAAGTAATTAATATCTCGTTCGCAGTTTGTGCTGCTTTTATGTTAGGTGATCATTTGTCTTTTACAGCGAATTTCCAACCCAACATTATTTTGCCGGTCATCATCGGTAAACTTGCAGCAGGCGTCATCGCTATCGGGTTTGCCTATTGGCTGTCTGTTCCTACTGCGCTTAAACTTGAAGCAAAAGATCGAGCTGATGGCGTCATTAGACCAGGAGAGTATTTAACAGTCGAAGAGAAAAAGAATGATAAACATGCTAAAAAAGTAGTGGAGAAGGAAGCTCCTGCTGAAATTTAATCATATATGTGTTAAGTAGGGAGGAGAATTTAAATGACAGAAGAAAAGAAAAGGTTCATCCAAGAGTTTGTACCAGGTAAACAATTAACGTTGAGTCACTTAATAGCTAATCCTGATCCGGATATGTTTGTGAAGCTCGGTATTCCCATTTCAGGTGCTTTGGGAATTATGACGTGCACGCCAAGTGAAACAGTTATTATTGCAGGAGACTTAGCAACAAAAGCGGCAAATGTCTCAATTGGTTTTTTAGATCGATTTACAGGAAGTCTTGTAATAGTAGGAAGTGTCTCTGAGGTCGATATGGCTATGCATGAAATCAATCGATTTTTGTCAGAAAGACTAGGCTATACTCCAGCGGCTATTACTAAATCGTAAGGACGTGTTAACCATTATGAAAAATAGAGCAATGCTTATTGGTTCAATCGGAGCAGGTAAATCTACTTTGACAAACGCGTTACTAGGGCGAGAAGTTGAAGCTTATAAGACTCAAACCTTAACTTATTACGATTGGATTGTAGATACTCCTGGAGAGTATACGGAAAATCCGCTCTTTTATAAGAGCATAATGGCTACAGCTCTAGAAGTTACACATGTCTTTTATCTGCAGGACGCGACGAATGGGAAGATGATTTTTCCACACGGTTTCAGTTCTGGAATTTCAAAACTGCCAGTAGGTGTTATTACGAAAAGTGATCATGTGGATGCCAATCTTCCTCGTTCTTTAGAGATGTTGCGTCAAGTGGTCACACATGGCCCTATTGTTATTTCTTCAGCGATTCAAAAAAAAGGTGTAAACCATTTGCAGAAAATTGTACAAATCAATAGCATGGAATTGATTGAGGAATATGTTGAAAACCATGTGGGAGATGACCTGCTGTTCAATAAAGTCCTTTACAAGTAACAAACAATTTGTTATATTCAAATTATTAAAATAATAGAAACGGCAAAGGCGCCTATACGACCCGAAGAATCTTAATCGGGTCTGTATGGGCGCCTTTATTTGTTTTCAAGCGAGGTGTGAGTGTGGCAGGTTTTTCTCCTAAAACGGAAAAAATCATTAGTGCAGGAATTGATATTGGCACGAGCACAACGAAACTAGTTATTAGTGAATTCTCATTAACAAACGTCGCAGGGAGCATGCATGTTCCAAGAATTGAAATAGTAGATAAGCAAGTTTTGTATAAAAGCCCGATTTTCAGTACGCCGTTAAAAGATCACGTTACGATCGACGTCGCAAAAGTAGTCGGTATCGTAAAGAGTGAGTATGAGCAGGCAGGAATTGTTCCTTCTCAAATTGAAACAGGCGCCGTCATCATCACAGGAGAAACGGCAACGAAAGACAACGCACGTGAAATGATCGATTATTTATCCAACGAAGCTGGAGAATTTTTAGTAGCAACAGCAGGTCCGGACCTAGAAGGAATTATCGCAGCTAAAGGTTCGGGAGCTTATGAATTTTCAGGAACTAACGACAAAGTAACCGCTAACATCGATATCGGTGGAGGAACCGCCAATATTGCCGTTTACAAATCCCAAGAACTTTTAGGAACCTGTACCTTACATATAGGAGGCAGACTTTTAGAGTTTCAGAATGGTCAGGTTAGTTCGATTTCGCCACCCATTCAAAAGCTCTTAACTGCCCATAACCAGCAATTGAGCATCGGGGATGATTGGCAGTCTCCGGCTGTCGATTTTGTTCTTACATTTATGGCCCAATACTTGAGTTCAATTCTTACTAGAGAAGCGACAGATGAAGAGGCATCCTTACTATTAGGGCATTTGCCAAACTGGCAAGAAGAAGTGGAAGTCATTTCATTTTCGGGTGGTATTTCGGAATGCATGTACCAGCATGAGTCGGTTCATAATGCACAAACCGAATACAGTGACATGGGTATGCAGTTGGCTGAAGTGCTGCAGAACGATGAGAGATTACAAGGGTTTACTTGGCTAGAACCTATTGAAACGGTTAGAGCAACCGTTTTAGGGGCGGGGATGCAAACGACTGAAATCAGTGGCGCGACGATTCAGGTTTCGCCAACAGATCTCCCCATGAAAAACGTCCCTGTTTATCATTTTTCATTCGATCAAAGTTTCCAAATCGGGGCAGAGCGTTTGGAAAAAAAGATAACTGAAGCTATTAATATGTTTGATGCTTATCACGAAGGGCAAAATTTCGCATTATACATTTCACAACTGCCGCACATGAGTTTTCGAGCAATCCAACAATTAGCGGCCGACATTATTCAAATGATGGAACGTCGTCCAAATCCAGATCTCCCAATAGTGCTGATTTTGCAAACCGATCACGCCAGAGTGTTAGGTCAAACCTTGATGGCTCTGAACGTCAGGCAAAGTGTTATTTGCATAGATCAAATTGTTGTTGAACACGGGGATTATATAGACATTGGAAGAGTTCTTGAATCCGGTGTCGTTCCAGTAGTAGTGAAAACTTTAACATTTCATTCGTCGTAAAGGAGGTACTGAACTTTGAACTTACAAGCAACTTTAGGTGGCATCAATTACACATTCCAAAATTTAAAAGAAGTTATGGCAAAGGCAAATGAAGAAAAGTCTGGTGACCGTTTAGCTGGTATTGCGGCTGAGACGGTACAAGAAAGAATTGCGGCCAAAACAGTAATTAGCAATCTACTAGTCAGCGACATTCGAAACAATCCATTAATTCCGATAGAAGAAGATGAAGTTTCCCGAATTATCGAAGGTGATATCAACGAAAGAATATATGCCGAGATCAAAAATTGGAGTATTGCTGAACTTCGAGAATATATTTTAAGCAACAAAGTAGGAGATCGTGAATTAAAACGAGTCAGCAGAGGCATGAATTCCGAAACAATAGCGGCAGTAACAAAACTGATGTCTAACTTGGATTTGGTTCAAGCTGCTGGCAAAGTGGAAATTTTAACGACCTGCAATATCACTATCGGGCAAAAAGGAACACTTTCTTCTCGATTACAGCCCAACCACCCAACAGACAGCGTGGGTGGGATGCTTGCCTCTTTAAAAGACGGCTTGTCATACGGTATAGGAGACGCTGTAATTGGCATTAACCCAGTCGACGACTCAGTCGAAAGCGTCAAACGCCTCTTGCACGCAACAAGTGATTTTATTAACGACTGGGAAATACCGACTCAAAACTGTGTACTGGCACACGTCACGACTCAGATGAAAGCAATTGAACAAGGAGCTCCTGCCGATATGATTTTCCAAAGTATTGCAGGAACTGAACAAGCAAACCGTTCTTTTGGGATATCAGCCGACTTGATTGCAGAGGCCAAAGATTTAGCGTTAAAACAGGGAACAAGTAGAGGGCCACAAGTCATGTATTTTGAAACAGGACAAGGTTCAGAACTATCAGCAGAAGCCCATTACGGCATTGACCAAGTGACGTTAGAAGCTCGAAACTACGGTTTTGCAAAACATTTTGATCCGTTTATCGTAAACACGGTAGTTGGTTTTATCGGGCCGGAATATTTATACAACAACAAACAAGTTATACGTGCAGGCCTAGAAGATCACTTTATGGGGAAAATGCACGGCATTCCAATGGGTGTAGATATTTGTTACACCAATCATATTAAAGCAGACCAAAATGACATTGAAGATTTGGGTGTGTTGTTATCAGCAGCAGGAGTAAACTTCATCATTGCGGCGCCAATGGGCGATGATGTCATGTTAAATTACCAGTCCATGAGCTTTCATGACGTCGCAACTTTGTTGCAAACATTCCAGAAAACACCGGCAAAAGAATATTTGAAATGGCTTGAAAAAATGGGGATCTATGAAAACGGTCGCTTGAGCGAACGTGCTGGTGATCCTACTATATTCATGCGTTAGGAGGTTAAATCTGTGAATGAACAACTTGTAGAACAAATCACAAAGATGGTCATTGAAAAGCTACAAACTACTAAAACAACTGCAGCTAAACCCACAAATAACAACGAAGAGATGCCCGTTAAATTATTTCAAAATGCTCCAACAGGTAGTTTGGTGTCAGAAAAAGAACCTGCAACAACAACTGTAGATGTGAAATTTGTTCAAACAGTCACTGAAAGCAAACAGCCAGTAGTAGAAAACGCAAAAAAGAAAGCGACTACAAATGATGAGACTCCAAGTGACGCTAAAAAAGAGGGGATATTAGAAGGTCTTCGTAAACAAACACCTGCACGAATCGTTGTTGGCAGAGCAGGAACGAGAGCAAAAACAGACACATGGTTGAAGTTTCGATTCGATCACGCAGCAGCTGTTGACGCAGTTTACGGAGAAGTGCCAAGTGAACTATTGGAACGACTAGGTTTTCTTCAATTACATTCGAAAGTTTTAGATAAAGAAGAATACATCAGAAGACCGGATCTTGGCAGAAGGCTATCAGATGAATCGATCGCCACGATAAAAGAAAAATGTAAACCTTCCGCTACGGTTCAAATTGTAGCTTCTAACGGATTGAGTGCTAAAGCAATTGAAGAAAATATGGAAGATGTTTACTTGTCGTTTGACCAATCATTGAAAAACGCAGGGATTGAAACGGGAACAACTTTTTATGTGGAAAATGGACGAGTTGCTTTGATGGATGAAATAGGAGAAATTCTACAACCGGATGTCGTCGTGATTCTAATTGGAGAACGGCCAGGGCTTGTTTCTGCCGAATCATTAAGCGCCTACATTTGTTATAAGCCCCGTCTGGGAACGATTGAAGCAGAGCGTATGGTCGTGTCGAATATCCATAAAGGTGGGATTCCACCTGTTGAAGCAGGTGCCTATTTGGCTACGGTTATTCAAAAAATACTGAAATACGAAGCAAGCGGGGTTTCATTAGTTAAAAAAGAAGGATGAGAGGTGTATAGATTTAGTGAAAAAAATTCATGCGGAAATTTTATCTATGCAACTAATTTCAAATGTGGATCCAACGCTTGCTGAGAAATTCAACTTGCAACCGCATCATCGCAGTCTAGGTTTGTTTACAGCAACCATCGATGACATCGGCTATACAGCAGCTGACGAAGCGACAAAAGCATCGAACGTTGAAGTGGTCTACGCTAAAAGTTTTTATGCCGGAGCAGCTCATGCTTCAGGCCCCCTTTCTGGCGAGTTTATCGGAATTATTGCCGGTCCTTCTCCAGAAGAAGTGAAAAGTGGTCTCGATTCGATCAAGATAACGATTGAAACTAATGCTTATTTTGAAGCTGTACATGATAATCCTGACCATGCATTTTATGCACATACAATTTCCAGCTGTGGAAGTTACTTGGCTGAATTAGCAAAGGTATCACCAGGAACGTCATTGGCTTACTTGATCGCCTCACCTATAGAGGCAATCACTGGTTTGGATGCTGCTTTAAAAGCAGCCGATGTACAAATATGCGAGTTATTCAGCCCACCATCTGAAACGAATTTTGGAGGCGCATTGTTGAGTGGCAGTCATTCTTCTTGTCAGGCAGCAGCAGATGCCTTCAGAAGATCGGTGCAGAAAACAGCTGGAAAACCGATGGATTACTGAGAAAGGAGAAATTATAATGACTGTAACTTTAGATGCCGATTTACTGGCTCTTCAAGAAATGCGCACTGCTGTAACAAATGCAAAAGAAGCACAATTACGATTTATGGACTTTACGCAAGAACAAGTGGATCGCATTGTTAAAGCAGTAGCGGACGCCGCATACGAAAAATCTGGGGAGCTTGGCGAGTTAGCTGTAAAAGAAACCGGTATGGGCATCGCCGCTCATAAAAAGATAAAAAATGAAGTGGGATCAAAAGCCGTTTATGAAAGCATAAAAGACTTGAAAACAGTCGGAATTGTCGGCGAAGACAAGGTCAATAAAGTAGTTGAAATTGCTGCACCTTTTGGCGTTATTGCCGCAATCATTCCAACAACAAATCCAACATCTACAGCTTTTTTCAAAACATTAATTGCTTTGAAAACGCGTAACGCGATTGTGGTCAGTCCGCATCCTTATGCGATCCAATGCACAAATGAGGCATTAAAGGTATGTAACAAAGCTGCAGTAGCGGCGGGTGCTCCTGAAGGACTGATTCAATGTTTGACAATGTCTTCTATGGAAGCAACACAACAATTAATGAAACATCATGACATTGATTTGATTGTGGCAACTGGTGGTGGTGGGTTGGTCAAAGCTGCGTACAGCTCAGGAAAACCTGCTTACGGAGTAGGACCAGGAAATGTGCCTGTGTATATTGAACGAACTGCGAAAATTGAAAAGGCTGTTGAAAATATCATCAATAGCAAGTCCTTCGATTACGGAACCATTTGTGCAACTGAACAAGCTATGGTCGTAGATCGAAATGTACTCGAGCTAGTAAAAAGAGAACTCAAAAAAAATGATGCTTATATTTTAAACGATGAAGAAAAAGCATTGATGGAAAAAGTAATATCACCCATTCCTGGCAAGGTCAATCCTAAAATTGTTGGGAAAAGCCCTCAATTGATTGCGCAATTAGCGGGTATTCATTTACCCGAAGGAACACGGGTGATTATTGGTCTCGAAATCGAAGTCGGCAAAAATGTACCGTTCTCACTTGAAAAATTGTCACCAATCTTTGCTATGTATGTAGCTTCTGATGTAGCGCATGCAAAAGAGTTGTGTCTATCTTTACTAAATCTTGGAGGCAGAGGTCATTCGTTATCGATTCATACCGAAACCGATGCAATTGCCCGGGAGTTTGCACTTGAAATGCCTGTATCTCGTATTTTAGTCAATACGATGTCATCTATTGGAGCAGTTGGTGGAACGACTGGCTTAATGCCTTCGATGACGTTAGGCTGTGGAACGTTTGGAGGCAATATCACTTCAGATAACTTGACCGCTAAACATTTGCTGAATAGTAAACGAATGGCTTACGGGATTAAAGAAGTGCTGCTTCCAAAGCATACGGAAACACCAAAACAAACCGAAGAAGCTCAAGTTGTATCGAACGTTATTCAAAAAATGGGTTCAAATGATGAAGTCGATCCTGAAATGGTGAAAGACTTAGTCAGTGAAATAATAAAGCAATTATCTAAATAAATTTACTAGGAGGAATTGGATATGAATAGAGAAGGTACAGCATTAGGAATGGTAGAAACAAAAGGGTTAGTAGGAGCTATAGAAGCAGCAGATGCGATGGTTAAAGCAGCAAGTGTAAATCTTGTCGGCAAAGTTCACGTCGGTGGCGGAATCGTTACCGTGTTGGTACGCGGAGATGTAGGAGCAGTGAAAGCAGCAACAGATGCAGGAGCAGCAGCGGCACAGCGAGTAGGAGAACTATTGTCTGTACACGTAATCCCAAGACCACACAACGAATTAGAAATGATTTTACCTAAGTCAGAAAACTAAGAAGATGCTGGTTAAAGGAAAGGAGGTTTTACTGTGAATCAGCAATTGATTGAAAGAATTGTAGGGGAAATTCTAGCGAAATTAAATTTATCAGAAACGGAGTCAGCGACGACTCTTCCTACCAATGCGTTTCCAATAGATGTTTCGGCTCGCCATATCCATTTGTCTCAAGAACATCTGGAAGTATTGTTTGGCAAAGGATATGAATTAACAAAAAAAATCGACTTATCCCAGCCGAATCAATTCGCTGCTAATGAAACAGTAGTAATTGCTGGACCAAAAGGAAGTATTGAACGCGTACGCGTGTTAGGTCCTGCACGTGCATTAACTCAAGTAGAAGTTAGTTTCACAGACGCATTTAAATTAGGTGTTAAAGCGCCTATTCGAGAATCAGGTGATGTTGCAGGTTCCGCTGCATTTACAGTCATTGGACCAAAAGGCAGCCTCAATTTGGAAGAAGGTTTGATTGTTGCTCAAGCTCATATTCATATGGAACCCAAAGATGCTGCGCGTTTGAATGTTTCTAATAATGAGTTCGTCAATGTTGAAGTGGATGGTAACAGACCTATCACCTTTAGAAAAGTAAAAATCCGCGTGTCAGATCGTTATCGTTTAGAAATGCATATTGATACCGATGAAGCCAATGCAGGTTTTATTGGGAAAGGTGTAATCGGTCGAATTATCCGATCTGGAGAAGAGTCTTCACCGACAGATGCGAGAGAAGAAATTCGCGAAATACTGGTCAATAAACAGTATTTGTTTAAAAAAAAACTCCTCTCGAAGGATGACCTTAGAGAAATAGAGGAATCTGAGATATTAATTGAAAAAGGGACAATCGTAACGGCACTTGCGTATGATGTTGCGAGAGAACTTGGCAAATCTATTCTTGTTAGACAATAGAAAAAGGTGATTAGCTATGCGGATAGGAAAAGTGATTGGAAATGTTTGGGCCACCCGAAAAGAGGACGGACTACAAGGTCTTCGGTTGCTCGTCATTCAGCCAATAGATACAAAAGGCAACTCCATCAGAACAGAATTTGTAGCTGCTGACCGACTTGGCGCAGGCGTTGGAGATCACGTTTTAGTAACAAGTGGTGGATCATCTCGTTATATTGATAAAGATAACCCAATACCGATAGACGCAGTCATTATCGGTATTATCGATTCAACTGAGGTAAAGAGAGGTGAATATGATGAGTCAAGCAATAGGAATGATTGAAACAAAAGGTCTGATTGGTGCAATTGAAGCTGCAGACGCAATGATCAAAGCAGCAAATGTAAAATTGATTAAACAAGAGTTTATTGATGGTGGAATTGTAACCATTATTGTTCAAGGGGATGTAGGCGCAATTCAGGCTGCAGTAGATGCTGGACGAGAAGCTGCAAAACGAGTAGGCGAATTATTGGGAGCACATGTCATTCCAAGACCGGATGAATCAGTTTACACGATGATTGATCCCCTTGATTATGACGCATACCAAGAGCAACAGACACAACAAGCAAAGCCTGTCCCACCGCCCAAAATAGAAAGAGCAAAGAAAACCGATTCTTAATGGTTGTGAAAGGGTGATTAGACATGGCTTTTCGAAGAAATAAGATTGCGATTATTGGTGCTGGATTTACAGGTGCAACAGCAGCACTGATGATGGCTCAAAAATCTTTGGGAGATATCGTCTTGCTGGATATTCCGGAACAGGAAAATCCAGTTAAAGGAAAAGCACTTGATTTACTTCAAACAGGACCTGTACAAGGATTCAATTCGAAAATTTCAGGCACTGTCGATTATCAAGACATTAAAGATGCGGATTTGGTCATCATCACTGCCGGCATCGCTAGAAAACCTGGGATGAGTAGAGATGATTTGGTAAATACCAATGCGAAAATCATGAGAACGGTGTCGGAAAATGTGAAGCGATATGCTCCAGAAAGCACAATTTTAATTTTGAGTAATCCTGTTGATGCGATGACCTATGTCTGCTATAAAGCGACAGGATTCCCTAAAAATAGAATAATAGGACAATCAGGAGTACTCGATACAGCAAGATTCAATACCTTCGTAGCAGAGGAATTAAACATTTCTGTCGAGGATATCACAGGCTTTGTTTTAGGTGGGCATGGTGATGACATGGTTCCGCTTATTCGGTATTCATATGCCGGTGGTATTCCGTTAGAAAAAATTATTTCTGCTGAGCGTTTAGCTGCCATTGTAGAGAGAACGCGAAAAGGTGGCGGCGAAATTGTAGGGTTGCTTGGAACGGGTAGTGCTTATTACGCGCCTGCAGCGTCTTTAGTAGAGATGGCTGAGTCTATTATTCGCGATAAGAAAAGGATTTTGCCATCCATTGCTTATTTAGAAGGAGAGTATGGCTACCAGGAATTGTGCTTGGGCGTACCAACCATTATTGGAGGCAATGGGATAGAAAGTATTATAGAAATCCCATTAACAACTGAAGAAAAAGATGCACTGGAGAAGTCAGCAGCGTCTGTTCGTAAAGTTATAAAAAACCTATAATGCGCCTAATGGTCTTTTGTAAGAGTATGAAGTAGAATCCTATTCTCCGTACATAGAGATAGTTGTGAGAATAATTTTTCGAATAAAAACGACTCCTAGAATTTACTAGATTCTAGGAGTCGTTTTTTAATTTTCTTTTATCGCGAGTAGTGGTTTTGCTACAAGCTTATGATTTTAGCGGTACAGAAGAACTGGCATAGTTGGAGGGGAACCGAGTGTCTACTAACATTTTGGGTGATATTGTAATTGATGTTTTAAGTTTTTGCGGGTAATTATAGAAAGAAAATTACTGAAATCACAATGTGAGGAATTATTTATGTGTTGTGAGGACTTATGTAAAGGTTTTGGAATTCCAGTGAGATAACAATTCAAAAAATTTAACAACAGAAAAAAGCTGAACTTGTCTCATAGATGAATGACCGCCCAAGTAGGAGTTCAGCTTTTTAGAGAAATCGCTTATGCCGTTTTCTTCTGATTTCTACCGAAGAGCACCAGTCCGCCCATCAACGCCATCAGTACTCCAATCATCGTGTAAAGCGGTCCGTTTGTAGCGGTTGTCGGCATTTCGTCTCCAGCCATTTCAACTTGACCGCGAATTTCGCCATCCGGATATTCTTCTGTATGAAGATTGACATAAATGTCACCCGCGACCATCGCTTTCGTAAAGTCTTCCCAACTCATATCTCCGGCAAGATCAGCTTCGGTCAACGTACCCGTCGCGACTTCTCCGTTATAATCCATAGGCGCGTCATTTTGAAACAGCATGATTTCTACAGGTCCGTCTTCTCCCGTAGCGCCACTGTGGAAATGCCCTGCCATCGCGTCGTCCAACTCATTGGCATTGACCGTGAAATCCAAGGACATGCCATCTTCGCTAAACACGATGCTCGCGTCTCCCGTAGCATCGCTTTCGACTTCCATGGTTTCTTGCTCAGGCGTCAATTCCGCCATGAATTCCTGCCCTTCATGAGCCGCAAAAACCGATCCCGCAAATCCTCCGACGGCCAATACTGAAACTAACGGTAAAGCTATGCGTTTTTTCATACATCAGTCTCCTTCTTGCAAATTTCGCCAGTAGGCGATAACATATTATACAATAAAAAAATCTTAATTGATTGAATTTTCTGAACAAAAGATTACGAGCTACTGGAATAAAACCTTAATTTACCAATTGGGAAGCAATTAAACAAGCCAGAAGTGCAAGAAGCTTTTCTGCGTTTATCATTTCTTTTATTGATAAAAGACTTTGGATCTTGTTAATCAACACAAATGAATAGTGTTCGAGTAAGTGAATAGGAGTGAAAAAATGAGAAGGAGAATAGGCGTCATACTCATAGTGATGGGCTTGCTGTTCGCTGTTTGGAATGGCTATAAGTGGCTTTTTGACACGTCTTCTGGCCAGCGAGTAATCGGTGACAACGATATCGCACAAGCTGATAAATTCGATAGCGTCGATGTTCCGGCAAAAGTTCTTGTTGAAAAAGAAGCTTCGGAACAGCTTAAAAAATCGGTAGAGCCCAAACAACGAACGTATGAAGAATACGATCGCGGTGATGACATCGGTTGGTTGCTGATTCCTTCTCTTGGTAAAAAGTACCCGGTCTATTGGGGAACAGATGACGACACCCTAACGCAAGGAGTCGGATACCATGTGGGCAACTTTACTGTGCCGCCGGATGGTCAGCG
Organism: Planococcus sp. S3-L1; assembly: GCF_030063085.1. NCBI lineage: Bacteria > Bacillati > Bacillota > Bacilli > Caryophanales > Caryophanaceae > Planococcus > Planococcus sp. S3-L1. The sequence continues at coordinate 12,994 of NZ_JASISN010000014.1, forward strand.
CCACACCGTTTTATCCGGTCACAGAGACACGGTTTTTCGCGAACTTGGTGATTTAAAAGAGGGCGACAGCCTGTTTGTGCAATTTGAAGGCATGCAATACGAATACAAAATAACGCAGAGTTGGATCACGGCTGCAGAAGACCGCACAGTGATTGTGACAAAAGATGAACCGGTACTAACACTGACCACTTGTTATCCGTTTAATTTCCTAGGGGCGGCTCCTGATCGTTATATTATCGAAGCACCACTTGTGAATATAACGGAGATGGATTGATAGAGAAATACTCTTTAGAAAAGGGAAGTTGTTTTATTCCTTTTTTTTGTTTTGAAGAAGTATTAAGCGCATATTTGGGTTAAAAAGGTGAACACCCGGATTAACAATACAAGCTCTTTAACCAACAAGCCAATCGACTGTCGATAGCGTTTACACGGAAAGTTCAACCCAAAAAGCGTCTCGGGAGATCAACTAAATCTCCCGAGACGCTTTTTGATTATTTTTTCTCGATTCCAAGTGCAAAGCCGAGATACATCAATGCATTGCGCGCTTTAAACGCCGTCGTCATCGACAGGCGTTCGAGTTCAGCTTGCGTCATTTGATGTTTACGCAATTCACCCGTTTGTGCGACTTCTTCTTTTTTAGTAATAACGTCAACAAAGCTACGTTCCATTTGGTCGCGTAACAACAGGGCACGAACGGTCGCAATGTTTTGAACCTTGGATTGCTCGTAGCCAAATAGTTCCTTGCTGTGCCAGAATAACGCTTTTAGTGCACCGTTTTTAGTGTCGCGAATAAACGGCTTGAGCGGATTTTTTGGGTCTTCATCTTCAAACCATATGCGTTGCATACCCGCACGCGAATTTTTCATGTCGAGCTCGTAGTACGAACTGATAAACTGCGCCATTTTTGAAAACAGTGAAAAAGCCTGACGGTAGACGGTTTTTAATTGTTCGTTGCGTTCTGAACTTGGCTCTTGCTCGAGTGCTTCGAATAGATTCCAGCGCAGCACGGTAAATTCCGAAACCATGGAGTCCATAAATGTTTCAAGGAACAGTCCACGTTCTTTGTCATCGGCTTTTTTATGACGGTAGTTTAAGGTATCGACTTTCATGGTGCCTTTCGGATCGATTTCATTGTTATCATTCAGCAGCAACCGGTGTTCTGCACACCAATCACGGTACTCCCGCTCACGGCCGTCAAAAAAGTTCGGCTTGTAATTGCCGGTTAAGTCGATCGGTCCGATGTCCTCTAGCATTTTGACAGCCAGTTTCAATCGGTCTGCGTATAACGCACGGCCGTTAACATTGGTGATTTTCTCCAGGCCGTCACGCAGCAAGTCGCGCGACAGGTGAAGCGCCTCGGCTTTTTGTTCTTTGCCCCGTAGAAAAGTGGAATAAAACAATAACCCCCAGCCGCGCTCCGCATCTTGACGTTCGTAAGACGCATCATTCTCTGCCTCAGTCATTTGTTCGAGTACATGGAGCCCGTCAAGTGAGCGGCCGATGTAAATCAAGGCTTCTGCGTAATTCAAGCAGATTTGATTCCATATGGTGGGGGGGACTTTGCCACGGAACTGGGCATAGACACTTTCAAATAAAAACAACTGACGCTGTTTCATCGGGCTGTTCCAGTCTTTTTGCAGCTGGTGTTGAACACCGAGCTGACTTGTTTCCAGTAAAATGGCAAGCGGATAAGCAGCTTGTCCATCTAAACGTTTTTTCAAATGATCGATGACGTTTTGCAGTTTTTCCGGTTCGTTACGTGATTTTTGAAATTCCTGCAGCAAGTGTTGAGCCGCTTGGTACACTTCTTTCAATTCAAACTGCCCGTAATCATCTGACTGGGCAATCTCATGTAATGTCGACATAGAAATTCCTCCTTGGATCGGTGCTTCTGTTCTTATTGTATCGAAGAGCGGGCGCCTGGTCACCCATTTGTCCGAATTTTTGGGGATTGCGTTTAACGAAGTCGCATTAGTGGAGATTCCGCACGGTCGTGGGAAATATGCGCGGTCGGATGGGGCTTATGCACGCTCACAGAGAAATACGCACGCTCATGGAAAAATATGCACGCTCACGGAAAAATACGCACGCTCAAGAAGAAGTACGTACACTCACAGAGAAATACGCACGCTCACGGAAAAATACGCACGCTCACAGAGAAATACGCACGCTCAAGAAGAAATATGCACGCTCACGGAAAAATACGCACGCTCAGGAAGAAATACGCACGCACAAGAAGAAATACGCACGCACAAGAAGAAGTACGCACGCTCAAGAAGAAATATGCACGCTCAAGAAGAAGTGCGTACGCTCAAAAAGAAATACGCACGCTCAAGAAGAAGTACGTATACTCACAGAGAAATACGCACGCTCACAGAGAAATACGCACGTTCACCAAAAAAAGCCTGCGTCAGAAAGAATCTGTCGCAGGCTTACTGTTTTCAAGCAAGAGCTGATAATGCATATAATCGAAAAAATGAGCTGTTATTGAAATTCCCATTTTAAGACCTTGTGGTGGCATAATTATAGCACCTTGTCTGTCTATTTTAAGGGACTGACTACTGGCACCCACACAATACCCAAACAACTCCCCAAAAAATACCCGCATCAAAGCCAGGCGGTTCAAAGTAGTTGCAAATCTCTTTTTTTCGTATTATATTAAATGAGGAGTCAAACGTTGAGGAGTCAATCATTGATGCATCATACAATAATACACACGAAAAAGGAGCACGTCTAACATGCAAACTACGCAAACGTATCAAAAAACAAATGATTTTAATGACATTTTATCGAATCGTCGTTCGATTAAACAATACGACCCATCGGTGAAAATCAGCCGTGAAGAAATGAGCCAAATCATTGAACAGGCATCAACAGCACCGTCATCTATTAATATGCAGCCTTGGCGTTTTGTGGTCATTGACAGCGAAGAAGGAAAAGCGAAAATCGCACCACTGGCTTCATTTAACTTGGATAAAGTAATGAGCTCATCTGCTGTAATCGCTGTTTTTGCAGACCGCAAAAATATTGAATACGCGGAAGACATTTATGGCAAAGCGGTTGAACTGGGCTATATGCCTGAAGAAGTTAAACAAGCACAACTGGATTATTTCAAACCGGCTTACGAAAACGCACCTGACGATCAAATGAAAGACATTATTATGCTTGATGCAGGTCTTGTGTCCATGCAATTGATGTTAGTGGCACGTGCTCACGGATATGGTACGAACCCAATTGGTGGCTATGACAAAGAAAACATCGCAGAAGCTTTGGATATGGATAAAGATCGCTATGTTCCGGTAATGTTGATAACAATCGGGAAAGCATTAAATGAAGGATTCCCATCGTACCGTTTGCCTGTTGACACGACTACGCAATGGAAATAAGTTGAAAACCGATTGATTTTAGCTTATGTTTGAGAATAGGTCAATGAATAGTGGACACTGCTATAAATTGATCTTGGAAATTACGTAGGAGGTCAATTTATGCCATGTTCGTTTTCAAAACAAGAGCAAGTTTTACAGTTAGTTAAAGGCCTCAACAATCAAATCAGTCCTAAATTTGAACGCTGTACAGGCATTAGTGCATCGCGCTATGAATTGCTTTATCAGCTTTATAAAACAGCAGAAATCAACCAGTCCACATTGCAAAAAGCCGTGAACATCGACGGTGCTGCCATTACGCGTCACTTAAAACAGCTTGAAGCAGACGGCATGGTAACAAGACGTAGAAATCCTGCGGACAATCGCGTGATTTTTGTCAGTTTGACTCAACAAGGACGCGAGCAAATTGTCGGCTACCGAAAAGAAAATGTCGGCTTTGTCACGCAAATGCTGAACGACTTCACAACGGAAGAAGTCGACACACTGTCAGACATGCTGACGCGCATGCAACACAACATTATCGACTACTGATTTTTTTCAGTAACTACACTTAAAAAGGATGGATCCCATTGATTATTATTCACGCGAACTTACAAGTAAGAGCAGACCAAGAACAAGCATTTCTAGAAGCCAGCAAAGCACTGGTTCAAGCTTCAAGAACAGAAGAAGGCAACATCAGCTACGAATTAAAAAAATCAACTGAACAAGACCAGCACTACACAATGGTTGAAGTTTGGAAAGATCTACAAGCAACTGAAGTTCATAACAAGAGTGAACATTTCACAGCCTTTACGCAACAAGCACCAGGCTTCATGGCTGCACCAATGGACCTACACGTATTCAGCGGCGAGGCTGTAAAAGCGTAAGAATTTTGAAAATGAATAAGCAATTTCAGAAAAAGAGCAGCCTCGGCTGCTCTTTTTTTTTTAAGAACACGATAGTGGCTCATATGAGCAAAAAGATTTATAATAGATTAAATGTTCAGTTTATTTCGGAGGGGAAATAGCATCAAGTAATAAAACTGACTAACAATCGTGTAGTCTTTAGTCGTTTGAATAGAAGGGAAAGCCTAGTGGCTGCTCAAAGACTTCAAGCTACTTGAAAAAAGTTAATGTTGCTTCAAAATAGAGTGAAAGGATGGATACTCATGATTATTAATTATGTCCATTTGCACCTACAGCCAGACCAAGAACACGTATTTCTAAAAGCGAGCAAGCTACTTATTCAAGCATCAAGAGCTGAAGCTGGCAACGTAAGCTACGATTTATTGAAATCTACTGAGCAAGATTTTCGCTACCACGTAGTCGAAATTTGGAGAGATGCACAAACTTTTGAAACGCATATTGCTACCGAGCATTTGGCGACTTTCCTTCAACAAGCACCCAGCTTTCTTGCTGCACCAATGGACATGCATGCTTTCGATGGACAACCTTTAAATCTACAATAAAACTTAGTTCTCGTTCTTTAAACGACTACACGCGATGGGTAGACATCTCAAAAAGTGGCTCTGGCCACTTTTTTACATATCCACAAACTTGCACTAGTTATTTAAAATCAACCGACATATAATAAGCTTAGAGAATCTGCAGGAATTTTTATGTCATATATAGTGAACCGCTAGTCTACACAAAAAAGGGGTTCGAAGGGAAGAATGTTTTGAAAACTAAGTACATACCGGTTGTCCTGTGGGGCTTTTGCATCCTGTTGGCTACCAATAACTACAACTTCCAAGCCTTGTTGTTCGCACAAGAAATAGACTTCCATATTCGTTTACTTCCCGATTTCTCGGATTTGTTCATCACGAGCGACATCCAGTTAGACAGTAAAACGTATGTGTTTCAAAAAATAGGCCATGCGTTGTCTTTCGGTATTCTTTTTCTTTTGCTAGCCAAAACAATTGGAAGCAATGCGAAAGCCATCGTGTTCTGTAGCTTGTTCGCTTATTTCACGGAATTCCTGCAGTTGTTTTTCCTGCGAAGTGGAAGAATCTCCGACGTTTTGATCGACATCGGCGGTATTTATTTGGCTTATCGTTTGACTGGTTATGTCGAATCACAAGGAGGGCTATCTGCTGTTTTCGGAAAAATAGCAGATAGTTTTATAGATGACAAGTCACGCTAAAACGAGATATCTCTTAAAAAAAGAGAATCATTGAAACCTATCCGCTGTGTCGCTTCTTAAAATCTTCCACATGTTAAGCCTGATTCAATAAATCGAAAAAAGCTCCTTCACAAGGGCTTTTTTTCTTTAGCTATGGAGAAACGAACAAACCCTCGTTACTCGAGTTTATTCAATTGCCAAACAATGGTTGAAAACTGTCGAACTGTGCTACATAATAAAAAATAGGAGTATAGTCACGACCGGAACAAATAAGGAATAGAGTAAGGAGTTGCAAAAAATGAAATTAATTTTGAAAACAATCGCAGTAAGCGTCGCGGTATTGGCATTAGTAGCAGCTGGAGGGTATTACTTTATCACGCAGCAGTCCTCTGGCGGCAAAGAAATTCAGCAAGTCGCTGAGAAAATCGAGAAGCGCCAAAGTCAATCGACTGAAAAAGCGGGCAGTAAAGACAGCCAAGCGGACATGGAAGAAAGAGAAGTGCAGATTCACCTCCATCAAATGACGCATCAAAAAGTCGTCGATAAGGAAAAAAACGGTGCTGTCGAAATGACACCTGAAAATATTGAAGGCCTACTAACAATCATAAACGCCAATAAACACTATTATGAGAATGGCGATTACTACGAACAAACCTTAATTTCTTGGCAGCAAGATGATTTTTCCACTATTGTGAGTGCTCATAATACGGTTTGGAGTTGGTACAGTGGCACCGCGGGTAGAGCAACAGGGCGACTGAGTGCAGAGGAAGAACAACAGTTTATTGAGAAGAATTTTAGGTAATCGGAATTTACAACCATACCTCTAAAAATAATCGCAATCAATTGGAGAGGAACTTACCTATACGAAGAAAATGCTGTTCCTTAATTATATTGGGGACAGCATTTTTTTCAACACGATGACGAATCAAGAGATAGCGATTATTTGACTTGAAATAGTTTTTGCTATTATGATTCAATATTCTTATAATATAGGTAGAAGTTGTAAAATCGAGGAGGTAGTGTTGTGAAGCTGAATATGGAACAACGTCGCATTGTTGAACTAGAACCATCAGGACCCATGCTCGTAAAAGGGGTAGCGGGATCAGGCAAGACGACCGTTGCGATTCGAAGAATCCATTTTTTGATGGATCATTATTGTCACGAAGAAAATGATAAAATTCTACTAGTTACTTACAACAAAACCTTACTTTATTATATTAAGCATCAGTATGAGCGTATGGCTGAAAAAGAACTGCAAGAAGCCGAACGTTTTTTCTCATCCGATGCAGAAGTAGAAATAACAACGATTGATCGCTTGATGTATAAAGAGTTTAGGAAATATCAAAAACGTATGGGCAAAAAGCTTGAAATCGCTCCTAATGATCAAATTCACAAACTAATGGTGCAAGCCATACATGAAGTGAAAAAAGCGTACCCTGAAGTTAAACTACTGTTGCCAAAAAACAGTAAATTCCTATTAGACGAAATAGAATGGATCCATTCTTGCTCAATGGTGAATCTTGAGACGTATCAATCGGTAGATCGAATTGGCCGTGCTTCAGGAAACAGTGGAACGCCGCAAAAATTATTGAAAAATTCGCAAACACGTGAAGCTATTTATGAGGTCATGACAGTGTTTGGTCAATTGCTTGAAAGAGCAGGACTGACAACATTCAAACAAATGAACCTCTATGCGTTAGCAGAATTACGCTTGGGTGCTGCTGGACGATACACGCATATTATTATTGACGAAAGTCAGGATTTAACGCGTGTTCAGCTGGAGTTTCTAAAAGAGTTATACAAAGAAAAGGAATATTCTTCGCTCATGTTTGTTGCAGATAACACGCAAAGCATTTATCCACAGTCTTGGCTCGGGAAAGGACGTCCGTTTACGACCATTGGCTTTGATATGAGCGGGAAATCACGTACATTGAGCAAGAATTACCGAACGACAACGGAAATTTCGACAGCGGCTTTCAATTTGATTGAAGCGGATGAAAGCATCCAGTCGAATGTCGATTTTGTGAAACCGGCATTGATTGATCGCCACGGGCATCCGCCGATTTATCGATTCTTTTTAACGCCTCAACAGCAGGTCCATTTTCTAGCAGAGGAAATCGCATTGCTAAAAAATGATTACGCCTTATCCGAGATATGCATTGTGGCGCGAGGAAAGCGAAATATTGAAAGTGCAGCTATCGATTTAGAGCAGGTTGGCATCCCATGTGAAATTTTGCAAAGTAACGATCCAGATTTTGAATCCGATAAAGTAAAACTCGTAACAATGCATTCGATTAAAGGGTTGGAATTCAAGGTGATTTTCCTAATCGATTTAAACAGTGGATTGATTCCACAGGATTTGTATGCAGATGCTGAAGATCAAAAAACAGTCGAATCAGATGAGCGAAAATTGCTGTATGTGGGCATGACACGAGCAAACGAGCTTCTGTATATGTCTTCAGTAAAAAAACCATCTAGCTTTGTTAAAGAAATTCAACGAAATCATTTACGAATGAAAAAAGATGCGTCTCTCCGGCCATTTGAATCAATCAGTATGACAGAATACCAGATGACGGATCGACTTGTTGATATCCATGCGAAAGAAGAAATTACTCGTCAATGGCTCATCCGAGAGTTGCACGAGACGTATGGCTATCCGTATGAACTGATGGAACTGGAATTTCCTGTTCAGCAGTTTTCCAGAAAAGGGTATTGTGACATTGCGGTACAGGTTTACACAGGAGAAGAAGCAAGGCCTTATATTCTTGCAGAAGTCAAACGTTTTGGCAGCGGAATCGAAGACGCCATCAAGCAGCTGACAAGTTATATGGAAGCCGATAGTCGCGCTTTTTACGGCATTGCGACCGATGGGCTCGAAGTCAAAATAATCGATCGAAAAGGTGAAGAAGTACAAGATTTGCCGAAATGCCGTGCCCAATTCTTACCAGATACGAAAAGTCGGCGTATCTATAAGAATCTTAAAAATGGCAGACAATACAATTATGCAGAAGATCATGATTCGCCAGGACAAATTGAAGTAAGTGAAGCTGGGCAAGAAGTGCTCACGCAAGTACATGAAACTGTGGCAGTCCCACTGATTGGGAACGTTGCGGCTGGCTTGCCAATTTTAGCGACTGAATCCTACGAAACATTTCATACGTTGCCACGTGAATGGCTAGTATCTCCAACTGAAACGTTTTCATTAACGGTGACAGGAGACAGCATGAACGGCGCTGGCATCGACAAAGGAGACGTCGTCTTTGTTCATCAGCAAAATAATGCTGCTAACGGCGACATCGTTATAGCCGTTATCGATGGCGAAGCGACCATGAAAAAATACATGCCAATGGGCAGTGAAATCATCCTGGTGTCCGAAAATCCAAGCTATGAACCAATTATTATGCGAAGTGAAGATGTCTTCATTAACGGCAGAGTGATCGGTGTACTAAAACAATAAGCAGCAAGCATAAAAAAAGCCGCCTCTTCAATCGCTGAAGAGGCGGCTTTCTAGTTAACGGCTATTCATTTCATTGGGATGCGGACCATTGCGACGTTCTTTGTTTAACGCGTCGATCGCCGCCATTTCGTCTTCTGTTAATTCGAAATCAAACACATCAAAGTTTTCTTCAATGCGCGATGGAGTAACAGATTTCGGAATGGCGATGGTGTTGTTCTGCAAATGCCAGCGCAACACAACTTGAGCGGGTGATTTGTCTTTTGACTCCGCAATGTTGACTACGGTAGGATCCTTCAGCACATCGCCCCCTTGTTCAAGCGGACTCCAAGCTTCTAAGAAAATATCATGCTTGGCACAAAATTCTTTTAAGTCCTTTTGCGCCAAGTAGGGATGACACTCCACTTGGTTCAACACGGGTGGAACGTCGCACTCGTCCAGCAGTCGCTGCAAATGCTCAATTTCAAAATTACAAACGCCAATTGCTTTTACACGGCCATCGTTATACAACTTTTCTAATGCTTTATACGTTTCAACATAATGATCAAACTCCGGAGTCGGCCAGTGAATCAAGTATAAATCCACATAATCAAGACCCAGACGCTCTAAACTTTCATCGAATGCACGCAAGGTATTGTCGTATCCTTGATCGCTGTTCCACACTTTGGTCGTGATAAACAAGTCTTCGCGCGGCACCTTGGTGTCTTTTAAGGCGTTCCCCACACCGATTTCATTTGTATAAATCATGGCAGTATCAATTGACGTATAACCCGTCTCTAATGCTTTCGCAACAACTTTTGTTGCCTCGTCATTTTCTACTTGCCAAACACCAAAGCCTAGCTGTGGCATTTTCAATCCATTATTCAATGTAATAAAATCCATTGTGCATAGCCCCTTTTTATGTAGATTCCGTTGCAGTAACTACATACCCGAAGCTTCGGAAAGCTAAGCATCCCAGTTAACAGAAAGCGCCCTGGCGCTTTCCTGAACTTGGGCATTCTAAAGGTTTTTATGGGAGGAATTGGTCATACTGTCGGATTGAGAGCAAATACTGTCCAAATTAGAAAAATACTGTCCAAAAAGCGCCCTATACTGTCCGTATCGCCAAAATACTGTCCGCTCAACGATACAAGCAATCCAGCAACAAGCAAGTCTAGCATCTCAGCTAGCGGAAAGCGCGAACGCGCGCTTTCCATGGGCTTGCATCGCTAATTCTTTCGTTTTTTTGGGGTAATCTGGGAATACTGTCCGGATCAGTTGAAATACTGTCGGATTTGACGCGAATACTGTCCGTTCAAGCCGGAATACTGTCCAAATCTAAAAATACTGTCCAACCCCAAATCTAACACCTCAATTCCACTTTCTCTAAAAAAGAGTATCTCTTTGCACACCGGGTAAAGTACAAGCAACTACACATTCAGGAGGAATGCACGATGACAAATAATTCACAACACAAGAAAGACGATCACGACTCCACGTTTGATAAAATCGTCGAGAAAACAAGCGAGATGCTGAGTGGTAGCGATGAAGGCTGGGAGTCTGACGGTCAGAACGGCAGCCGTGAAGTCGGCGAAGAACATCAACCGACGCCGGACGAAAGCACAGGAGATGTTCCGACAGAAGACAAAGTGGTTCGTGATTCGAAAACGGGTGAGAAGACTGTGATTAAGAATGACAATAAAAAATGGACACGTTAACTAGACTTGAAAACCCGCTCCATCCAATGGAACGGGTTTTCTCTATTCACATGTGATAAACTTTTTATAAAGTAAAATAATAGAATATTTAATTTTATTTAGAAAATAGAACTAGTAAGCACAAATCATAATTTCTTTAGGAATCGGAAGGAGCTGGAGGAAGATGACTGACAAAATGGAAAAAATTCAACAAGAAGCGTTGCAACGCTATTTGAAATTCGAAAAAGAGCGGGAAACAGCAAGCTTTGCTGCGGCGTCGACAGAGAAAATGATGACGCGGTCGAGTATTATCAATCATCACGACAATTTGGCGATTGAACGCATTATCAACAAAAGCGACTTGTTTCCGATTGCGCATTTACAGGCGGGACTCGACGTTAGTAAAGCAGTATGCCGCATCGCCATTCGTGGCAAAAACGGACAGCTTGAAGGCTACGGTACGGGATTTCTTGTGTCGCCGAATTTATTGCTGACAAACAATCATGTACTGGAAACGGCAGAATCAGCGATGTATGCAGTGGCTGAATTTAATTATCAAGACGATGTCCATTTTATGCCGCTTGAAATCATTAGTTTTAGACTGGATCCTCGCCTGTTTTTCATCACTAATGAAGCGCTTGATTTTACGCTGGTTGCAGTGGAACCGAATAATTCAAACGCGGTACCGTTGTCGAATTTCGGCTATTTGCCGCTGCTGCCAAAGCCAGGGAAAATTCTTGAAGGTGAGTACGTCACCATCATCCAACATCCAAACGGGGGGCCAAAAGCAATTACCATTCGTGAAAACGAAGTCAAGTTCATTTCTTCTGATTTTGTTCAGTATGTCAGCGACACAGAACCCGGTTCGTCTGGCTCACCTGTTTTTAATGATCAGTGGATGGTCGTCTCGCTGCACCACGCCGGAATTCCCGACCCGAACGACAACAACGTCTGGATTGCCAATGAAGGCATTCGCATCAGTTCGATTATTCAACATCTCAGTGACAAGCGGGGCGGAATAGAAAACGAGGAGTCGCGTAAACTACTAGATCAGTTGCTTTCAGTGGTTATGCCGGGATCAACGGCCACACCGATGGAAGTAGGGGTGTTGGACGCCGATTGGTACGCTGGTGCAACAGGTTATAACCCCGCATTTTTAGGCGAAAGATTCACTGTAGCGTTGCCTGGTCTAAGTGACGCCATGCTAGCAGACGTAGCAAAAACGACAGATGGTAAGCTCGAACTGGATTATACGCATTTCTCGATTGCGATGAGTCAGTCGCGGCGTCTTGCTTTTTTCACAGCCGTTAACATCGATGGCAATCAACTCGTAGACGTCAAACGAAGCAGCGACCGCTGGTATTTTGATCCACGTATTGATGAATCGTATCAACTCGGCAATAATTTTTACCAATCAAATGATATTGACCGTGGCCATTTGGTGCGTCGACGCGATCCAAACTGGGGCATTGATGCCGTAAAAGCCAATGAGCACACGTTCCATTTTACCAATAGCTCTCCGCAGCATAAAAATTTCAATCAAAAAGTATGGCTTGATTTAGAAGATTACCTGCTCGATAATGCGCGCGATCACGACATGAAAGTGTCGATTTTTACAGGACCGGTGTTCCGTGACAGCGACCGGATTTACCGCGGTGCAAAAATTCCAAGCCAGTTTTGGAAAGTGGCTGTAATAGTGAAAGACGATACAGAGCTATCAGCAACGGCTTATGTGCAAACACAAGAAGATTTGATTGGCGGTAATTTGGAATTTGTCTACGGAAAATTCGAAACGTATCAAGTGCCGATCGAACAAATTGAAAAGCTGACTGGACTGAATTTTGGTGAGCTGCAAAAAGCTGATCCACTAGCAGCGGGGCAAGTAGCTTTAGTCCAGAGCCGTGAGGACATTCGTTTATGAAAATGATGGTGGAACTCGAAGGCGTAACGCGTCGCAGAGATGACAAACTGCTGTTGGACGGAGTAGATTGGCAAGTCCAACAAGGCGAGCACTGGGTGTTATACGGCTTGAACGGTGCCGGTAAAACCTCGCTATTGGATTTAATCAATGCCTATTTTTTCCCGACACAAGGAAAAGTCACCGTGCTCGGCCTAGAGTTCGGTAAGACTTATCTGGCGGAAAAATTGCGCAGCCGAATTGGTTTTGTGTCAGCGTCTGTTCAGCAAAAGTTGCCGACTCATGATAATGCTTACGAAGTGGTGTTGAGCGGAGCGTTTGCTTCACTTGGTCTTTACCAGGAAACGACAGAAGCAATCGATCAACAAGGTGTCGATATTCTCCACGAACTCGGCTGCCTTGAGTATGCCAATCGACATTATCACTCGCTGTCGCAAGGTGAAAAGCAACGCGTGCTAATTGGTCGCGCGTTAATGGCGAATCCTGAGTTACTCATTCTCGATGAGCCAACTGCCGGACTCGGTTTTATCGCACGTGAAGAACTGCTTGAGTCGATCGCGGCCATCGCTAAAAAACCAAATGGCCCGACCATCATTTACGTTACGCATCATATAGAAGAAATTTTACCGGAATTTAATAAAATCCTGTTGCTTAAAGCGGGCCGCGTCTTCGCTTCTGGAGATACCCAAAAACTCGTCACCAGTGAACAACTTAGCGCATTTTTTGAACTGCCGGTAAACGTCATGTGGAATGATGGACGTCCTTTGCTATCAAAAGCCAGAAGTAACAACGACTGAATGGCTAAGGGCAGGGTTCCAAGCCAAACTGCTTGGAACCGACCAATACATGCGTTCGGCGTCAAGATTTTAGCGGAAAGCGCAGTGCGCTTTCCTTTTTTTAGGTAATATGGATGGGGTTTGAGGCTTTGGACAGTAATGCACTCGATCTGGACAGTATTTTCGTTTATTGGACAGTATTTGGAGCGAATCGGACAGTATTTTACTCGAATCGGACAGTATATCCATTTAACTGGGGAAAAACGATCAACATGAAAAAAATGTTCGAAATCATAACGTCTAACTAGGTAAATGGCAATTCCTTCTTGCCATGGTGAACATATCGAGTTTGCTAGACGCTACCCGTTATAAAGACCTTGTCGGCGAAAAGAACATTCTAGCTAGCAAGGTTTTCATTTTGCGAATCGCTCCAAAAAGACTGAACTATCTGTGAACTGTGTTAAACTTTCGGTAGGCAGCTAAGATTCTCAGACGTTTTAAAATCAGTCAAATGGGGGGACTTTCGATGGTAGAGGGCATTCACAAGATTTTAGAAGAGCGGGGAATTCGAGTACCGGAGGAACATCAGGAAATGCTGGTGCAGCAGATGCAAGCTGTACAAAAGTTACGGGAAACAGTAGACAGCTCGAAGTTAAAAGGTTTTGATATGGCACTGACACATGTACCAGGAGGTGAGCGTCCATGAATAACGAGTTAGCCGCACAATCGATTGGAGAACTGGCACCTAAATTGCGCGACAAGCAGCTATCACCTGTTGAATTAACGGAAGCAGTCTTAGCGAATGTGGATGCTCGTAACAAAGACATCAATGCTTTTATTGTTGTTCAAAAAGAGCAAGCACTGGAATCTGCGAGACAAGCAGAACAAGAAATCCAAAGCGGTAATTACCGCGGTTTTTTGCATGGCATTCCAATGGCATTGAAAGACATTCTGTATTTTAAAGATGAACCGGCGACGATGGGTTCAAAAATTCACGAAGGGTTTGTTGCTGATTTTGATGCGACCGTGGTTTCAAAACTCAAGATGTCCGGTGTAACGTTTCATGGCAAACTTAATATGCATGAGTATGCGTGGGGCGCAACGACGACCAATCCGCATTATGGTGCTTGTCGAAATCCTTGGGATCTCAACCAAATTCCAGGCGGCTCGAGTGGTGGCTCAGGTGCTGCGGTGGCTGCAGACATGGCCATTGCCTCACTCGGAACCGATACCGGTGGATCGATTCGGATTCCGGCGGCGAGTTGCGGCATCATTGGCTTAAAGCCGACCCATGGCCGCATTAGCAAGTATGGTTGTTTTCCACTAGCTTGGAGCCTTGATCACATTGGCCCCATGACAAAAACTGTTTTTGATGCGGCGCTGTTACTAGAAGTGCTCGGTGGTTACGACCCGAAAGATCCCACTTCGGTTGACCGACCAACGCAAAATTATTCTGGTTTATTGAATGAAGACGTCAACGGATTAGTCATCGGTATTGAAGAAGGTTATTTTTTCAAAAATGTCGATAGCCGTGTTGATGAAGCTGTCCGAAATGCGTTGCAACAGCTAGAAAAGCTAGGCGCACGGATCGAAATTGTTCAAATTCCGTCATTGGCACAAGCAGAATTCGCGGAACTGGTGACCATTACAACCGAAGCGAGCGCCGTCCATCATGACAATCTCGTCAAACAGCCGGAGAAATTCGGGGAGGATGTTCGCTTTTTGTTAGAAGTAGGCGAGCTCATGTCGGGTGTTGACTACGTACAGTCCCAGCAAATTCGCCGCAAGCTAAATCTCGACTTTGCCGCGGCATTTGAAAAAGTGGATGTGCTCATTTCACCGACTTTGCCTTTTTTGCCACCGTCGATTGGTGACAGCACGGTCAATATTAACGGTCAGTCATTGAGTTTCTTGGATGAAGTGATTCGTTTTACGGGACCAGGCAATTTGACAGGATTACCCGCACTCAGTATTCCTTGCGGTGTTCGTGACGGATTGCCAATTGGCCTGCAAATTATGGGTCCTGCCTTCCAAGAAGAAAAAGTTCTCAACGTCGCCTATGCCCTCGAGAAGCTGGAGCTGATGAAAGGCCAGAAGCCAAATTTAACGTAATTCAGTGAGTGCGAAACAAGGGGATCAACCAATTTCCTAGCTATGAAATAAAAGTCATTATACACAAAAGTAGTTTAGCCTCCAGCAAATTTGTGGGAAAGCGCAAACTTCTGCTTTCCATTTTATAGGTAATCAAACGGATTTTAGAGCGTTGGACAGTATTTCACTCGATTTGGACAGTATTTTCATTTATCGGACAGTATTTGGAGCGATTCGGACAGTATTTCACTCCTATCGGACAGTATATCCATTTAACTGGGAAATCTAGTAGAGAATACACGCGCTATAGCAGCTCCAAATACAACTTTGACCAAAGAAAGGATATCCTATATGACCACTACCCATCAATTTCCAGAAAACCGCGTTCATTATACATGGGACAAAGACCCGCAGCCCGTACTCACGATCAACAGCGGCGATCAAGTGGAATTTTCCACACGCGAAGTGGCTGATGATCAATTCAATAAAGACTCTGTGACAGAAGACATTGCTAGACTCGACTGGGCGAGAGTGTATCCACTCGCGGGACCCGTCGAAATTCGAGATGCCGAACCCGGAGATACGCTGGAAATTGAGATCGTCAAGTTGGTTCCCGGAAGCTGGGGCTGGATGTCGATTCTGCCGGGACTTGGTTTATTGCCTGAAGAGTTTCCGGAGGCCTACTTACGAACTTTTGATTTGAGTGACGGGCAATTCATCCATTTTAGCGACAACATTAAAGTACCCATTACACCATTTCTCGGCACGATGGGTGTTGGTCCCCAAAATGCGGAAGGGCAAGCCATTATGCCGCCTGGCACATTTGGTGGCAATATGGACACGCGGCATTTAACTGTGGGCACGAAATTGTATTTGCCTGTGCAAGTAGCGGGGGCGATGTTCAGCTGTGGGGACGCTCATGCGGCACAAGGAGACGGTGAAGTTTGCGTCAGTGCTGTGGAATGTCCGATGCAGGCATCGTTAAAATTCCGATTGATTAAAGGCAAGACAATTCCAGCACCGCAGTTTCAAACAGCTGGCGCATTAACGCCAAAAGTCGACCACAAAGGATTTTATGGCACAACAGGTGTGGGACCTGATTTGATGGAAGCTTCGCGCGACGCTATCCGTGCGATGGTGGAACACATTTCTGAAAATTACAAAATGGATCTCAAAGATGCCTACTTGCTGTCAAGCGCCTGTGTCGACCTCAAAATCTCCGAAATCGTCGATGCGGGGCAATACATCGTTAGTGCGCTATTGCCACTCGCTGTGTTTACAGAGGAATAGCCTAAAACGCTGCCAAATTCGGTGGCGTTTTTTAATGCACGAATTTAAAAAGATTTCTTAATTATCTGTATTGTTAGTTAACTAGGTGGTAAAATAGGAACAGCATCCTTAGTAACTGGGAAAATGAAATAAATTCCAGAAACAATTTTCAGTGAGAAAGAGGGCCTCTAAATGAACGATATTTATTTTAACAAAGAGTATGGCCGTTTATATGAAAAAATTGAAAAAGGTGAATGCCAAGAGTTTGTTTTTGAGCATACGTTAGGAAGGATACAGCATTTGTTTATCAAGTGTGAAATTCCACAAAAATTAACTGGTCAGGTGTTTTATGATTTGGTGACACCTTATGGCTATGGAGGTCCTCGAATTGTTAGCGGCGAAAATAGCAACAAGGTAGCATTGGTAAGTGCTTTTGAAGAAGAATTTGGAAAGTATTGCGCTAACCACCACATTGTTTCCGAATCGGTTCGTTTTCATCCGGTTATCAAGAATCATGTAGACTTTGAATCGTGCTACGAACTGAACTTCAGGCGTCAGACGATTCAAACGAGATTGGCAGGCATCGATGATCCGATTCTTACAGAATACTCGGCTTCTTGTAGAAGGGATATTCGTCACGGTTTAAAAGCTGGCGTCACGTATCGCATCATCGAACATCCGGAAAATTTAGAGGATTTCAAGAAACTTTATTATTCTACGATGCAGCGCAATGCTGCAAAGATGATCTATTATTTTAATGATGAGTACTTTCAGCAATGCCTCGATCGGTTGAGTGATTATTTGGTAGTTGTTGAGGTGACGTACGGAGAACAAATTATCGGCATGAGCTTAAATTTTGTCGGTGACGCGTTTATTCACGTTCATCTCACAGGCACATGTCAGAAATTTCACCAGCTGGCACCGGCTTATATTCTCCAATATGCTCTTGCGTTGTGGGGAAAAGAGCAAGGCAAGGAATTAATCCATCACGGCGGTGGTCGGACGAAAGAAGTGGATGACAAGTTATATCTTTTTAAAAAGAAATTTGGACGGCGCTCAGAATTGACGTATTTTATAGGTCGCAAAATCTGGAATAGAGCGGTTTATGAACAACTGTGCTACATGAATAATGCATCAACGGGCAGCGACCAGTTTCCTGCATACCGTAGCTCGGGATCACCAGTACCTGTCTATTAGTTCAAAAAAAACGCAAGTCGATTTAGGAGGAGAGCATATGGCCACTGTCATGCCAGATATTTATTTTTTGCCTGAATGGGGCAAATTTTTCGAAACAAAAGAACAAGATGGCAAAGTCCATTTTTTTGAAATAAACAATGAATTAGGCCATATTTTTTATCAATTTATCGTTCGTCCAACACCGGTACAAATAGAAGAAGAGACGTATTACGATATCATTACGCCGTATGGTTTTAGCGGACCCATCATTCTATCAGGTGACCTAGAAAATAAACCCCAGCTTATAAATCTTTTTGAGAAAGAATTTGGCGACTATTGTGACGAACACCGAATCGTTACGGAATATGTTCGCTTTAGTCCATGGTTAAAAAACCGATTGGATTTCGAATCGCTTTACGAATTTCGAGACAATGGACATGTGTTGTATATCGATTTAAGGGAAGAAGATTTTTTTATGCAACAATTTGCTTCTGTTACAAGAGGACAAGTCAGAAAAGCTTTAAAAAATGATGTAGAAATTGAATTCGATTTTACTGGTGAACATGTTGAAGAATTTCACCGTTTGTACATGCTGACAGTTAAAAAAAATCAAATCGAACCGTATTATTTATTTTCAATAGAATCTCTTCGCAGCTCTTTTGAAAAATTTGGAGGGAGCCAATTCCTGTTGTTTGCGAAGCACCAAGGACAGTATATTTCGGCTACATTTGTACTTCACCACGGAGATTACGCACATTATCATTTAACAGCGAATGACCCGGAATATTCATCGCTGTCCGGCAATAGTCTCATCGTATATGAACTTTGCCGCTGGGCAGTCGAGCATGACAAGAAGGAAGTTCATCTTGGAGGGGCGCCTAACGAAAATCTCTACCGTTTTAAGCGGAATTTCACCAAAGCAGAGCCACTCGAATTATTGATGGGAAAGAAAATCCATAACCAGCAAGCTTATGATCAATTGGTCGAAGCCAAGCGTCAAAATGGCGGCATCGAACTTCCCGGTTATTTTCCGTTATACCGAGGATGATATGCGAGGTGCGGTTTAGTGGCTGAGGTGCGGAAAATACGCTGCGAGGTGCGGAAATGAATGATTGAGGTGCGGTGTTGACCATTTGAGGTGCGGAAACTAGCATAAAAGGTGCGGTCAGACATAAATGCAGAAGATGAAAGGGCGATCTAATATGAGAGAACTAGGCGGATACTTTGGCATGGAGAAGTTAATCCATGATGAATTTTATAGCGAATTGTTGGCGTTAAATAGCGGCAGTAACGCATTGTTGTATTTATTGAAAGCACGTGACATGAAAAAACTCTACATCCCCTATTATTTATGCGACTCGGTTAGTAATCTGTTGACTAAATACGGCTATGAATATGAGTATTATTCTGTTGACGCGCAGTTTCAACCGATTTTTGACAAGCCGTTGCTGCAAGGGGAGTATTTGTATGTCGTTAATTTGTATGGCCAAGTCACACAAGAAAAAACGCGTGCGCTAAAAACACGCTATGACCAACTCATTTTAGATCATAGTCAGGCTTTTTTTCAGAAGCCCCTAAAAGGCGTCGACACCATTTACTCTTGCCGCAAATACTTTGGCGTGCCGGACGGTGCTTATTTAGCGACGGACGTCGTACTAGCAGAAACACTCCAGCAGGACGTTTCAAAAGACCGCATGACACACGTACTTGGTCGCCTTGAGGGAACAGCTAGCGACTATTACGCAGATTTTCGCAGCAGTAACGACGAACTTTCTGAAGCACCGCTTCGGACGATGTCAAAACTCACAGGCAACATTATGGGCGCTGTCGATTATGAACAGGCCAATCGACTACGAAATGAAAACTATGCCTACCTAGACAAACAATTGGGACAAGAAAATTTGCTGAAACTAACAATGCCAGAAGGTGCTTTTGCGTATCCACTCTTAGTAGAAGATGGTGTCGCCAGTAGAAGTAGACTTGCCAAGCAGAAAATTTACATTCCGTTGCTGTGGCCAAATGTTCTCGATGACTGTCCAGAAGGGAGTACCGAATACCAATACGCTGCCAACATCCTGCCACTGCCTTGTGATCAGCGCTATACTGTAGAGGATATGGCGTATTTGGTGGACATGATGAAAAAACAATTGGTTTAACTAATCGAAAGAACATGCAAATAGTTTAAAGATAATTAGTTTAGTGTTAAACTAGTTGCGATAAACTAATTAAGGAGCTGTTCAGATTGAATAAATTACAAGATAAAGTAGTCATTATCACCGGTGGAGCTGGAGGAATTGGTGGAGGAATGGCAAAAGCGATGGTTAAAGAAGGCGCAATTGTCGTTGTTGTCGATTTAAACGAAGAAACAGGTAAAGCGATGGAGCAAGAGTTGCAGGCAATTTCTCCAAAATCCATGTTCTTAAAAGCCAACTTGATGGAACGTGACAAACTAAGTGGCATTATTGATACTGTAATTGAGAAATACGGTCAGCTAAATGTCTTAGTGAACAATGCGCATGCCTCTAAACAAAAGTTAATTGAAGACACCACGCAAGAAGATATTGATTTGTCATTTGGTACTGGCTTTTACCCGACATTTTATTTGATGCAAGCAGCACTTCCTTACTTAAAAGAAACGAAAGGAAGTATTATTAACTTCGCCTCAGGAGCTGGGTTAGAAGGTCATGCAACACAAGTGGCTTATGTAGCTGCGAAAGAAGCCATACGGGGTATTTCGCGCGTCGCTGCAAACGAGTGGGGTCAGTTTGGCATTAACGTCAATGTGATTAGCCCAGTAGCTGACTCACCGGGTGTACGTGAATGGGCCAAAGCGCAACCTGAATACTATGAAAGAGTGAAAAACAACATTCCACTCGGCCGTTTTGGCGATTTGGAACATGACATTGGACCGATCGCTGTATTCTTAGCTTCGGAAGATTCGAAATACATGACGGGACAAACATTGATGGCTGATGGTGGTTCCATTATGTTACATTAATCAAGCATACTAGAGCGTTGAAACCTTGTTGGTTTTCAACGCTTTTTATATGAAATCGAATAAAAAAGAACAACCAAGGGCTAGAAAATAACGGTCTTTACGGTAGTTACTTTGCGTCGCGGATCAACTGTGAACACGTTTGATCTTTATTTTTAATTCGTGTTACACAATACTTATAATGTTCCCGAAATATGGTATGATGCTGAGTAGGTCAGCTTTACGGAAATGATACAAGTATACAAAGTTGCTCGGCAATTTTTGACTATTGTCCGGGCACTTCTATATGAACTGTCGATTATTTGCAGATCAGTATTTACTTTATTTCATCAATTGGAGGTTTTCTTATTACTACTATAGGATTTGTTATTAGTCATAAAAACAACGAAAAACGAAGAGCGCTTTTACCGAAGGACATGCCGAACATCAAAAATATCGAGCAATTGTTTTTTGAAGTGGGCTACGGTGACGCACTTGGTTATGCAGATGCGGAATATGCGGTTTCTGGTGCACAATTTGTATCGCGTGAAGAAGTACTAAAATGTGACGCCATTGTCGACGTAAAATTAGGCAACGCAGATTATTTTGATCAATTATCACCTGGGAAATTATTGATTGGCTGGGCTCATGCAGTTCAAGATATCGCTTTTACAGATTCTGTACTTGCGGGAGACCACACCGTCATTGCTTGGGAAGAAATGTTCGAAGACGGACGTTATATTTTCTACCGCAACCGTGAAGTGGCAGGAGAAGCGGCTATTTTACAAGCGTACCAATATTGCGGCAAAATGCCGTACGAAACGAAAGTAGCGGTTCTTGGTAACGGTCACACGACCAAAGGCGTACTGCGCATTCTTCATGGTTTAGGTGCCGATGTCGATGTATATGGCCGTAAGCTTGAATCGTTGTTCATGAAAAATATGGGCAATTACGACGTTCTTGTTAACTGCGTGATGTGGGATACCAATCGTACCGATCGCATTATTTACAAAGAAGATTTAGTGCGTCTTAAAAAAGGCGCAATGATCGTGGACGTTAGCTGTGATCCAAATATGGAGATCGAGACATCGCGTCCATCGACGATTGATGATCCCGTTTATACAGTGGATGGCATCATCCATTACACAGTAGACAACACACCAGCGATGTTCCCACACACCGTTACTAAAGTATTGAGCGAAGGATTTTCGCCGATGGTGGACAACTTTATCGAAGGCAACTGGACAGAAATGATTCAAAAATCGATGGTGATTGAAAAAGGTCATATTCTTGATCGCCACATTCGAGAGTTTAGAGAAGCCAGAAATCTATTAGTGAAGTAAACAAAAAAGAGTCTCAACCGACAATTGTCGATTGAGACTCTTTTTTAGATGAATAATTTACTGGTTAATGAACGCTGTCGTCAAATAGTTTTTGAATTCACCAAACAAATAAGCTTGTCCTTTTGTGTTTGGGTACAACTTATTTTGTATCAAATCGGTTTGTGCGATTTTCTTCGTATGAACGTCATTTGACATCACTTGATAAAAATCAAATAAATAAACTTGGTCTTGTGAAGCGAGTTTGCTGCTTGCTCGCATATAAGGCAGCATTTTTAAGTTGTCTTTAAAGGAAGTTGTTGGATTAGGTGTTCGAATTAGCACTTCCGTTTCACCATTCGCGATAATTTCTTCCACAATCAGTCGGTAATTTTTGGCGTATTCCTCAACAGGAATTTTCCAATCACCCAGTGCATCGTTTAGTCCAGCGGAAATAATGACCAAATCAGGAGCATGAGTTAAAACGTCACTAGCGATTCGCTCTTTCATATGAGAAACGGTATTGGCGTTCATGCCTGCGTTGATGACGGTTATTTGCTCCGGGTATTTTTCATCCAACCATTTAGTCAACAGAGATACGTGATTGGGGTGGCCATCCGGCAATGAGTCAGCAGACGTCACGTAGTCACCTAAAAAGACAATCGTCACAGGATTCCCCGCAGCCAACTTTTCCGAAAAGCCAATAGGCTCTGCTTGTACTTTTTCTATTGTAGGAAGGAATGCCACTTCTTCTGATAGCTTGACGCTATATAAATTTTTTTCTCCAGCTACAACAATAAAAATAAGAGCAATAATTAACAAATAGATTAATTTTTTTAGCATCTTAATGCCTACCTTTCTTTTTTGAAATTAACTCTATTTTACCACAATTGTGCATTAAATTAGTTGAAATTTCAGAATATTTATGAGTAATTTGTAGTTAAAACCGTGATAAAGCTGTTTTAGCAGTTTTAATGCAAGTAGAAAGGGGATAATAGACCGACAATATAACTCTTATCGCAACAATAGGGGGTATTTTAAATGAAGCAAATTGGCGGTAAATTAAAGCAAATGAGAGAACAAAATCAATTGAGCGTGGAAGACTTGGCGAATGCGGTAGGATTTGCCAAAACCGTCATCTGGGGATATGAAAGTGGTAAAAAGCAAGTAAGCGTTGCTCATTTAGAAATACTAGCTGATTACTATAAAGTATCAGTAGATTTTTTACTAGAACGCAACCAAGCAGTTACTGAGCTCGACTTTCTAAAAGTGTTGGATTTAGAATCCATCAAGTTAGTAGTAGATGACCGACCGGTAAACGATGAAGAACTGACAGAAGTTGCTTCTTACTTGCAGATTAAACGCCGCTTGCAACAAGAAGACTCGTAGACCGAAAAAACAGTCTGCAACATAAACGTTAATGGATTGTTCACTCAAAAGAAGCTATCTGTGAAAACACAGATAGCCTCTTTTGAGTGAACAAATACTGTATAGTTCCTGTGCTTAGCTAGTTTAAAAAGCTATGTTTCAGGGAAATCTTTGACTTATGGATGCTTTAAATTTTGGAGGAGATGGCAATGTCAGCTGCACTCGTAACCCTACTGTTAGGTATCGGTTATTTGGTATTTACAATTGATAAAAAACAAGAAAACTTTCCTGTACCGGTAGTGCTCGTATTAATTGGGATCGGCTTGTCATTTGTTCCTTATTTTAATCAAGTAGAAGTAACAGAAAATTTAATTTACGATGTCTTTTTACCCGGCTTATTGTTTGTATCGGCTTATCAATTTTCAACAAAAGCGCTACGAGAAAATGCTGGGATGATCGGTTTGTTGAGTACAGTTGGCCTTGGGCTGACAATTATACTTGTGGGACTGGCGATCTTTTGGATTGGCGGCTGGTTTTTCTCGATTTCACTGGCTGGTGCATTCGTAGTTGCAGCGATTTTAGCACCTACTGACCCCGCGTCGGTCGTTTCCATTTTGAAAAAATCAGCGCCTGATAAAAGTATTGCGGATATTGTCGACGGTGAGTCTATGATTAACGATGGCACCAGTATTGTCTTATTCACTGTTTTGTCGAGTATGTATCTGCAATCACAATCGCTCGATATAATCACTGTTTTTGGTGATTTTCTTTACGTTTCACTGGGAGGAATCCTACTGGGAGTTGCTGTAGGCTGGGTGATGAGTAAAGCGGTTCACATTACGCATCACCGTGATTATCAAGTCATGCTTAGTATCGTGCTCGCTTATGGTGTGTTTCAATTGGCTGAGAGCTTTGGATTTTCAGGCGTATTAGCAACCGTTTTTGCCGGCATTATGTTATCTTGGGAATTTTCACATACGAATAAAGAAGATCATTACCGAGAAGCGCTTTCAGGCTTTTGGGAAGTCGTTGAACCATCGCTGTTGTCGCTGTTATTTTTACTAATTGGCATCGAAGCAACCAAATATTTATCATGGGATAATTGGCTACTGGCAATCCTCATCTTGTTTGTGAGCATTGCGATTCGATTTCTTGTTGTCGGTAGTACATTTAAGGTAGTAGCTGGCAAAAAACACAAATCCATTTGGAAAAAGTCTCTCGTCATTTCGTGGTCTGGCATCCGTGGTTCGATGTCTGTATTCTTACTCCTACAGCTGGAAACGCTAGCGACTGGGGAAGCGGCAGCAGAATTGATTTCGTTAGGTTTTTCAGTGGTCATCTTGTCCTTGATTATTCAGAGTCTTGGCATACATCCGTTATCAAAGCTGCTCGCTAGCAAATAAAATAGCGCATGCCAAGAAACTGAACTTCTGGCAGACGCTATTTTTAACGATTTATCTAGTTTTTACTTTCAAATACAATTCCTCTATTTTTTCAGGCAATAAAGGCTTTTGAAAATAATAGCCTTGAGCTTGATTGCATCGTCGAGCTTTTAAAAATGTTAGCTGTTCCAAAGTTTCCACGCCTTCAGCGATTACATTCAATCCTAGATTACGAGCCATTTGGATGATTGTGTCGACCAAAGCTGCATCTTTTGAATCAATGAGAATATTGCGTGTGAAATGTTGGTCAATTTTTAATGTATCAATCGGGAACAATTTTAAATAGCTTAAAGAAGAGTAGCCAGTACCAAAATCATCAATTGATAAATGAATGCCCATCGCTTTGAGTTGTTGCATTTTTGAAATGGCGGATGTAGCGCCTTGAATGATGCTTTCAGTTAATTCGAGTTCAAGAAATTCAGGTGCGAGTCCCGCATCGTCTAAAGCTAACGTGATGACTTCGGCAATATTCCCTTGTGAAAACTGCCTCGCTGAAATATTGACAGCTACGCGAAACGGCTCTACTCCTGCATCTTGCCAATCTTTTGTTTGTTGACAAGCAGTTCGAAGAACAAATTCACCGATACGCAGAATCATGCCACTTTCTTCTGCAATTGGAATAAATTCAGCAGGAGAAATGGTTCCAAGCTTCGCATGATGCCAGCGAACCAACGCTTCAACACCAATGATTTTTTCGGTTTCAAGATCAAATTGTGGCTGATAATGAACCGAAAATTCGTTCAGCTCTAAGCCTTTTCGGATACTCATAGCAATTTTTGATTTCCGAGCAATCAGTTCACTCATCTCAGAAGTAAAAAATTGAAAGTTGTTTTTGCCTTCTTCTTTCACGCGGTACATCGCAAGATCGGCATTTTTCACTAAAGTTTCAGCATCTGTGCTATCCGCTGGAAATAAACTAGCACCGATAGAAGGCGTAATAAAAACAGCTTCATTGTTTAATTGGAAGGGGTTACTTAACATCTCTAAAATTTTCTGTGCGGTAGTTTGAGTTTTTTCATCGTCCGTGTTGGGCAGCAGTAAAACAAATTCATCACTGCCAATTCTCGCTAACGTATCATTTTTGTGGATACAGGATTTAATGCGATCGGCCACTTTCACTAACAGTTGATCCCCTAGTTGATGACCATACGTGTCGTTGACCATCTTGAAATGGTCTAAGTCAAGGTAAAGTACAGATAAAACCATCTTACTTTCTAGTGCTTGATTGATTGTCGAACGAAGGCGATCATTGAACAATCGGCGATTTGGCAAGCTCGTTAACGAATCCAGGTAGACCAGGTTGCTGATTTTCTCCTCGTTCGTTCTCCGGTCAGTGATGTCTCGAATAATCAGGCTGTAGTAGTTGCCCTTGACTGTTTCCCAAGATCCTATGGATAATTCAACTGGAAACTGGCTGCCATCTTTTTTTGAGCCAATTAACTCAAGCGTTTTTTGAGTGATTGATGCTTCGACGTATTGACTCGGATCCGGGCGTGCTTCAGGAAAAATTAAACGAACATCTTCGTAAACAATTTCCTTTTTGTTGTAGCCAAAAAGAGACTGTGCGCCTCCATTCCACTGGATGATTGTGCCTTTCGCATCTGTTACGACAATCCCATCTGTTGCGGATTCGATAATCGATTGAAATTGACGATTGTATTCATCAAGTAATGATTTTACTTTGTTGTCGCTGCGAATGCTCAGTACAGCAATCAGCAAAATTAATGCCATGCCAATCCCAACAGTATAAGCAAGATAACTACTGTTCATTGAAGGAGCTGTTGTTACGTGATGAGTAGACGCTTCAAATCGTGCAGCTAACATGCCGATGTAATGCATGCCTGAAACACCGATCGTGATCAGCGCAGCGCTGGCTATTTTTGACCAAGAAAATCCGTGCCGGTCTCTCGAATAATGCAGTAAAAACATGGCTAATAGAGCAGCGACTAACGCGACCACTACTGACAATATCCACAGTACGGCATCATAGTAGACAATCGCCTGCGTTTGCATCGCGGCCATCCCAGTGTAATGCATGGCAACAATGCCGGTTGCAATTAAAACAGCACCAGCGATTACCTCGAATTTTTGGACGACGGGTTTACTGATAATGCTGAAAGCAAGTCCGCTTGCGAAAAGAGCCGGTAAGATTGAAATAACAACCAACGCTGTATTATAGGTTACTTCCATCGAGAGATGAAAAGCCAGCATACCGATAAAATGCATAGACCAAATGCCAAGTCCCATGACGAGAGCTCCGAACAAGATCCATTTTATTCGTGCTTTTCCAACGGTCTCGTGCAACATTCCGCTGATGTTCAAGGCGATAAAAGAAGAAACGAAAACGACAGCGACCGAAAGAAAGATTAATCGTGGATCGTAAGACAATGGTAAAACGTTCAAGTAATTTACACTTCCTTTATTTAGTAGAGAGTAAAAAGATAGAGTTATTTATAAAAAAATAGAAATTATTGAATGTAATTAAGGACGTATGACTTATTTATCTTAGCACAGCTATCAATAAAATTGATTTATTTTCAAAATTTATTAATAAAATATTTTCATGTTAAAAGGGATTCGTCGTGCTAAGGCTGAAACGGTTTTATAACAATAGCTTTATAATAGAGAACTGTTATTATTAAACAATAAAGGCTTAGAAAATAAGAATGAGAAGGTGAAAAGATGCAAGTTAAAAAAGCAATAATTCCAGCTGCTGGTCTTGGAACACGATTTCTTCCGGCAACTAAAGCAATGCCAAAAGAAATGCTACCTATCGTCGATAAGCCAACAATTCAGTACATAGTGGAGGAAGCAATTGCTTCTGGAATTGAAGACATTATCATTGTTACTGGTAAAGGAAAGCGTGCCATTGAAGATCATTTCGACCACGCCTTTGAATTGGAAGACACCTTATTAAAAAAAGGCAAGATTGACATGCTTGATTCGGTTCTAGAAACTTCCAATGTGGAAATCCATTACATTCGTCAAAAAGAACCACTTGGACTTGGTCATGCCATTTGGTCCGCGCGCCGCTTTATTGGCAATGAACCATTTGCCGTATTGCTAGGCGATGATATTGTAGAAAACGACGAGCCTTGTCTTGCTCAGTTGATGAAGCAAAACGAGTTGACTGGTAAAAGTGTCATCGGCGTTCAGCAAGTTCCAGAAGACGAAACGCATCGTTATGGCATTATTAATCCCGTTTCAATTGACGGAAAGCTAATCAAAGTTGATAACTTTGTGGAGAAGCCAGAAGCGGGAACTGCTCCATCCAATTATGCCATTATGGGCCGTTACATTTTGACACCTGAAATTTTCGATTTTTTAGGACAGCATCAGCTTGGTGCAGGCGGCGAAATTCAATTAACCGATGCTATCCAACAGCTCAACGAAGTACAGTCTGTCTATGCTTATGAATTTGAAGGACAGCGCTTTGATGTCGGTGAAAAATTTGGCTTTATTGAAACGACTATTGAATTTGCTTTAAAACGCCCTGAACTTAAAGATCGATTGTTAAAGCTTTTTGAGGAAAAGTTAAAACAGTCATACATTAGCGAGAAATAAGCAGAAGGCCATAAAAATCGTTTTATCCAATCGGGTGAAACGATTTTTATTTGTGTCTACTGATCAACGGTATCTTTGTATGAATAGCTTAAAAGGTGAATAATCTCAAAAATCTGATTTCTTTAGTGAATAAACAAAAAAACTGTGGTAGACTATTTGATGAAGAGTGGAAAATCTTAACAGCTAGCTTTTATGATCAATCTGTCAGTGTTTTTTAAATCCAGGTGAAGGAGGCATCTTTGAGGTGAATGATATTTACTTTGAACCAAATTATGGTCGACTCTATGAAAAAATTGAACAAGGAACGTGCGAGGTTTTTGAATTTCATCATGATTTAGGAACAGTCAATCATATGTTCATTAAAAGAGCTGTTCCCATAAGCATCAATGAAGAACCCTATTTTGATATTACGACACCTTATGGCTATGGCGGTCCTCGTATTACGAAATGTGAAGAAGTCCATAAGCGTGAGCTAGTTCAAGCTTTTCAGCTTGCTTTTAAAGCGTATTGTCAAAAAGAAAATATTGTTTGTGAGTTTGTACGTTTTCATCCTTTGTTTACGAATGCGCAAGATTTTGAAAGTTGCTATGACTTAACATTTCGCAGGTATACGACAGGAACCAATTTGAAAGATTATGATGACCCCATCAAATCAGAATTTTCCAAGTCAAAGCAAAAAAGTATTCAAAAAGCTTTACAAGCAGGTGTGGAATACCGAGTAACAGTCAATCCTCCAGATTTAGAGGAATTTAAACGTCTTTACTATTCAACGATGAAAAGAAAAGACGCGGATGCTGTCTACTATTTCGATGATGCCTATTTCAGTAAACTGCTGGATACTTTAGGAGAACACATCGTTCTTGTAGAAGTATTGTACGAAGAAAAGGTCATTGCAGTTGGCTTAAACTTGATTCACGAAAAATTTATTCACATTCACTTATCTGGAACACTCAAAGAATACCAACACCTGTCTTCTGCTTTTATTATGCGATATGCACTCGTTAAGTGGGGGAAAGAGAATGGCATGGAGCTGACTCACGAAGGTGGCGGTGTAACAGGAAGCGCGGACGATCCTTTGTATCTATTCAAAAAGCAATTCGGTAAAAACACAGAATTCAAGTACTACATTAGCAATAAAATCTGGAATCAAAAAATTTACGATTTACTGTGCACAACAGCATGGGTGGACAAAAAAACAACATCCTTCCCAGCTTATCGCTCAAAAGTAACACAAGCAGTACATAAATAAACTGCTTCTACTAATTATTTACGCATAAAAACGAGAGGTCTGCTTTGGAGCAGACCTCTTTTTGGGTTGTCTAAAAGCTTCAGGGATTCAGAAACGACTCTTCCTATCGATAGGGCTGGTTTTCGCTTTTTAAACTACCTGTTATAATAGACTTTATTGAATATGAACTAATTTCAACAGAAAAGGACTTATCATATGACTACTTATAAATTTTTTTCATGGATAGCAGCGTTGTTCTGGATGGCGGTTATTTTTTATCTGTCTCATCAACCAGGTTCTGCATCGAGTAATTTAAGTTCGGGCGTTGTAACGGCATTGTTAGACCTCATTAATCTAATAGCACCGCAAGTAGAATTAAATGTGGAAACATTTCATACCTTTATTCGAAAAAACGCTCACTTTTTCGCTTATTTTCTGTTGGGTCTGTTAAGTTTGAATGCCTGGAGAAGCAGTGGAATTACTGGACTCAAACAACTAATTCTTGGATTTGGCATGTGTATATTGTTCGCAACAACTGATGAGATCCATCAATTGTTTATTGAAGGACGAAGCGGAGAAGTTAGAGATGTCATGATTGATAGTGCTGGGGCAGTTTTAGGCGTTTTAATCTACGGCTTGTTTGGTTATTTATGGGGTTCGATGAAAGAAAAGACGTTAAAAAGAAAGTAAAGATGTAAAAATGACAACTTTATGACTGGATTAGGTTCAAAAGTCATAGATAATTCCGATGCGCTAATAGATATGAGACTAGTAAATGTTGAAAATTTAGCGTAAGATAGTATCAATTAGCAATAATAATGGAAATTATAAGGAGTAATGCAATCATGTCAGCAATTAGTTTGCCAAAAGAGAGGTGGAGTCCATGTGGGCTTTACTAACAGGTGGTTTTGTATTCGTTACGGCCATCATTTTTTCGTTGGGAAAAGCAAGCTCAAAACGAGAAGATGCTAGCCATCGCCATCGCGAAGAACTATTGGCACGTAACAAAGACACTGTCGCAAAAGAAACGGTTGTCACTATTTTAGAACCACAACCAGCAGAACAACAAAAATCACATAGAGAAAACAAGACACGGCATCCTTCAGAGCAACTATGAGGCTGTCGTGTTTTTTAGTTCTTAATGACTAATTCTTATTTTTATTTGAATTTTCAGTTTTTTAATTGTTATTTCCAGTCAACTATCTGTATGATAAGAAGTGAAGACATTTTATGCTGTGAGAGGTGATTGGGTTGAACATAAGGAAAATTGGTTTTGTGCTGCTATTGCTTCTAGGCATCGCGGGGGTTAGTTATTTCTTTTTAATAATGGAAAAGCTGCCGCAAGAAGTTGAAGTTGAAAACGGAAGTGAAGGCAATCGTACAGCTTTAGACGAAGCAGTCGATAAAACAACAGAAATTCAAAAATCCATCGATGAAACACCAGCTGGAGGAACGTTGGAAATTCCACCGGGCGTTTACAAGCTTAGCAAAAACCCAGATCTGAAAGCGGTCACTGGATATGGTGACAGTTATTTTGCATTAAAAATTTCAAAGCCAATCACTATTGTAATGGAAGAAGTTATCTTCCAAACAGATACAGATGACGAATACGGTGTGTTTTGGGTGAATGAAACAGAAGATGTTCATTTAAAAGGTGGTTTTCTTATGGGAGAACGTTTACCAGAAGAAGGCTCTTTAACCTCTCATATCGCAATTTTGTTTTTGTATACGAACAATAGTTCAATTGAAGACACTTACATGAAAAATTATTCTCAAGGCGTGCATCTCAACCATTCAGATCATAATGTTGTTCGAAAAGTAACCTCCGAATTCAATTATGGATCAGGAATTATCAACTTTGACTCTGATCAAAATGTCATTGATTCATGCGTCGTGCGAAATTCGGGTGATGGCCACATCTCTCTTTATGGAGGTGGCAGTGACAACCGTGTAATTAACTGCATGGTTACTGAAGATCGGCCAGGTTATGAGGATCAACAAGGAATTACTGTGGAAAGTGAAAAGGCTAGCACGATTGAAAACAATACAGTAAGCGGATTTTACTATGGCATTGATGTTAAAAATGCTTCAGAGTCAAACATCATTGAATCGAACATCGCCTTTAACAACGAATACAATATCGCTGTAAGAGGTGGAGATGGTGGTGAAAACTTAGAGTTGCCAAGCTACAATACACAGATTCTTAACAATATGGTTGTGGACCCGCGAGGTAAATCCTCCTATGGAATTTATGTTGGTGCAGGTGACGGCCATGTCGTGATTGGAAATACGTTAAATGTCGACAATCTCATCATTCCAGAAAAAGATTTAGAAGTTTATGAAAGCCAAAACTTTTTTGTAGAAGAATAAAATCAAACACGTTTCCCTTTAGAGCGGATAAAGGCTCTGGGAAACGTGTTTTTTACTGCCTGCTGTAAAGTGAGGTGCGGTTATAGACGTTTGGGGTGCGCTTCTAGCCATTTGAGGTGCGGTTTAGTCGAATGGAGGTGCGGCTTTACTCGTTTCAAGTGCGGTCAGTTCTCATCAATAAAATAAACGCTCTTACAAATTTTCTACAAATGATATAATTGGCAATAAGACAATGTTAAACAGCTAAAGGAGGAAAATAATCTATGGTAATTTTAGTTTGTGGGGGCGCAGGATATATTGGCAGTCACACTGTTAAAGAGTTGGTAACTACATACGAGGTAGTCGTGCTCGATAATTTGACGACTGGCTTTGAAAGCTTAGTCGATGAGCGAGCAACTTTCGTCAAAGGTGATTTGGGCGATCCGGAAGTAGTAGACACAATCTTCAAAACGTATAGCATTGACGCAGTCTTTCATTTTGCGGCGAACAGCTTAGTGGGGGAATCAGTGGAAAATCCGCTAAAATACTACCGCAATAATGTCGGTGCCACTTTGGTGCTTTTGGAGAAAATGATTGAGTATAACGTCAACCGCTTTATCTTTTCATCAACAGCGGCGACTTATGGCATACCTAATTCAGAACTGATTACCGAAGAAACCGCCACCAATCCGATCAATCCCTATGGACGCTCAAAACTGATGATTGAGCAAATTTTGGCTGATATGGCTCGCGTTCACGATTTTCAATATGTCGTGCTGCGTTATTTTAATGCTGCAGGTGCGCATCATTCGGGAGAAATCGGTGAGAGCCATGATCCGGAATCGCATTTGATTCCAATTGTGCTTCAGCATCTTCTTGGAGAGCGTGAGCAAATTTCAGTGTTTGGTACGGATTATGAAACAAGTGATGGTACATGTGTCCGTGACTATATTCATGTAACTGATTTAGCGCGTGCGCATATTCTTTCTTACGAAGGAATGACCGGTGGGAAAATCGCGAATCAAACCTATAATCTTGGTAACGGTGCAGGTTACTCGGTCAATGAAATTATCGAAACGTGTCAACAAATTTCAGGCAAGCAAGCAACGATTAACTATGCGCCGAGACGTGCAGGAGATCCAGCAGCTTTAGTTGCCTCATCCGATAAAATTAGCAAAGAATTAGGATGGCAACCAACATTCGATTTGACTGCTATTATATCGAGCGCGTGGGCATGGCATTCGAAATGAAAAAATCCTTTGAGCCTATAGATGGCTCAAAGGATTTTTTTGAATTCTGCGTGAATGGTTTAGGTCGAGATTTTAAAAGCATTATGAGGTAATTGTGTTTCTGAAAAATTAGAATGTTTTGTCTTTATTTTTTATTGTGTGCTAAAATAAAAAAGGTACTAGCTATAAGTATAAAATGTTGGTTCGAGCTGTTACCTGCACACTCCATTCTTCTAGGTATTTTTATAAAATTTTTTAATTTCGTAATCTGTCTTACTCAAACTTGAAGGAGTGGAGCTTATGACAACTAACCCAGTGGTCAGCATTGTCTGCACGAGCTACAATCACGGAGATTATCTAGCTGACGCGATTGATAGCTTTCTTATGCAAGAAACAACATTTGATGTGGAAATCTTGATTTATGACGATGCTTCAACTGATCATAGTCCTCACGTAATCAAACAATACGAAAATAAGTATCCCTCTTTAATTAACCCAATCTACCAAACCCACAATCAATATTCAAAAGGAGTCCGAGTTGAACTTTTCAATCACAACCGGGCTCAAGGAAAATACATCGCTGTTTGTGAAGGTGACGATTATTGGACAGATCCCTACAAATTGCAAAAACAAGTTGACTATATGGAGGCTCATCCTTCTTGTAGTATGACGGTGCATGCGGCAGACCGTGTTCTTTCAGACAAGAAGAAAGTTCTATCTACGGTAAGACCGGCGCATGGAAATGCCGTTTTTTCCATGGAACGCGTGATAGAGGGAGACGGCGACTTGATTGCGACAAACTCCATGGTCTATTCCAAAGAAAAAATAGCTGTACTTGCCCCGTTTTACTTGAATGCAGTGGTAGGAGATTACCCGTTGGTTATTTTAGCCGCGCTTCATGGAACGGTAGATTATTTGGATGACAATATGTCGGCTTATCGAGTAGGAGTAAAGGGCTCATGGACAGAACGGGAGTTAGCGACCAGTACAAAGCGGATCAACCATTATCATCATATGGAAGAAATGTTCGACGAGATTAACGAATACACCCATTTTATGTATAACGATGCATTGACTAAGGCGAAAAATCGCTATCAGTTTTTACGTTTACTGGATCAGGGGAAATTTAAAGAAATAAAGCAGGGGGACCACCGAAAAATTTACTTAGAGCTCAGTATGAAAAAACGAATAGTTTTGGAGATGAAACGGTATTTTCCAACCATCACAAATACGCTTCGAAAAGTAAAGTGGAAAATGATTCGATAAGGATAAGGCGAACAGGAGAATAGGAGACCGGTAAATGGAACCACAATCGTCAATGAAAAAAAAGACAATCGGCGGTCTGCTGTGGAGTTTCGGGGATTTAGTCGGCAATCAAGGCATTCAGTTTCTTATTCAAATCATTTTGGCACGCATGCTGTTGCCTGAACATTTTGGGTTAATAGGCATGATACTGGTGTTTATTGCATTGTCGAATTCCTTAGTCGACAGTGGATTTACGCAAGCCTTAATACGAGAACGAAACGCGAGTCAAACGGATTATTCAACGGTTTTTTACTTTAACTTTTTGATTGCTGTCCTGATTTACTGGATTCTCTACGCGGCAGCACCAAGTATTGGTCGCTTTTTTGATGAGCCACAACTCGTACAGCTTGTTCGCGTATTGTCTATCGGTATTATGATCAACTCATTTGCCGTTATACCCAAAGCGATATTCGCTAAAGAAGTGAATTTCAAGGTCCAAGCAAAAATTAATTTGAGTTCCAGTATTCTATCGGGACTTATCGCGGTTGGATTAGCGATGGCAGGATATGGTGTTTGGAGTTTGGTGCTACGGCAATTGTCGATGAACACCATTCAATCTCTGTTGTTTACGCTATCGAAAAAGTGGATGCCATCATTCGTGTTTAGCGTCACCTCGTTCAAACGATTATTCGGTTTTGGCTGGAAGCTTCTCGTCTCAGGTTTGATCGATACTTTCTATACCAATGTTTATTTCTTGATTATCGGCAAGCAATATTCCACTGCACAATTAGGGTACTATACAAATGCATCTCGTTTTAGTGAAATTGTTTCACAAAATCTAGCTGCTACTATTCTACGAGTGACTTATCCAGTGCTTAGTCGCATTCAAGATGATAATGAACGCTTAAAACAGTCTTATAAAAACATCACAAAGCTCGCAGCTTTTCTGATCTTTCCGATAATGGTAGGTATGGCAGCTGTGGGTGAGCCGCTAGTACTTCTCGTGTTTGGTGAAAAATGGCTTCCGATGGTCACTTACTTCCAATTGTTATCCATCGCGGGAATGCTCTACCCAATTTTAGCTCTCGATCTGAGCATTTTTCAAGTAAAAGGCCGATCTGATTTGTATCTTCTTTTGGAAATAATCAATAAAACGTCGTTGACCGTGCTACTGGCAGTTGCTATTGTCCTGGACTTAGGAGTTATTGGGTTGATCGTAGCGGCAATTTTGAATACGTACCTTGAATTTTTCGTTAACTGTCAGTTCTCTAAAAAAGAAGTGGCCTATCCAGCGAAAGAAAAAGTGCGTGACTTACTTCCAACGTACTTGCTGTCTCTAGGAATGGGCGGTGTCGTATGGACACTTGGCGAAATGTTGAAAATTCCAGTTTTTTTCCAACTGACAATCCAGGTTACGGCTGGAATAGTCGTTTACGTGACGGCCTGTTGGATTGCAAACGTCGGGGAACTGAAGACGGTCTATAAACTAATCATGTCTATTCCTTCATTAAAAAACCGGTAAGCAGGATTAGCTGCTTACCGGTTTTCGGGACTTCTTCATTTGGGTTTATGGCCATCGATAGGCTGGGAAAAGTTCGCTTTCAATATTGGCATCTGTTTCTTTTAGTAATTGCTGGTAAACTTGTTGGTCCCATATTTTATTGCCAACATAGTAGTCGAATTCCGTATTCTTCCCAAATTTCTTTTTGAATAAATACAGCGTGTCATCGGGACCAGGATTAACACCGCCACCTGAATGAATATATTCCACGCCTTGTTCTTTAGCCCATAACACAATGGCGTAGGTCATGACGTAAACAGGTGACAGGTGATTAAAGTCGCCGTCAACGGTGCCAGAAAGATGAGTATGGATGACATTGCCAGAATGGAAATGGAGCTCTGCACCAATCACTTGAGAATCGAAAATGGCCTCAACTAATAGTAGCTGATCACCAAAATTATCAAGAATTTTTGAAAAGTATTCACGATCAAACAAGTAGAAATCGGCGGCACCAACGCGTTTCATTGTGGCGAGATAAATATCTTGAAATTGATCTAAGTTAGATGGATTCAATGTAATTCGATAAGTCACACCGTCTCTTAATGCTTTTCGAATTCTCTTGCGTGTTGAGCCTGAAAATTCTTCCTGTACAGGATCTTCA
Organism: Planococcus sp. S3-L1; assembly: GCF_030063085.1. NCBI lineage: Bacteria > Bacillati > Bacillota > Bacilli > Caryophanales > Caryophanaceae > Planococcus > Planococcus sp. S3-L1. The sequence goes on from NZ_JASISN010000014.1 coordinate 49,717, forward strand.
AACCCTTTTAACGTGACGCCTGTAGTATGGCGCCTGAAAAGAACCGTATAACAGGACTTGAAATCTTCAGCATTGCCGGCAATTGGATGAAAGCGAACAAACTCACTGACGATATTGTGTCTTTGACAATAATCTTGAAAAGCTTGAGAAAATTGCGTAATCAGTTCATCCTTACGAGTTTTGTCCGCTAATTCGGTAATGATAGGACCTCCGTAGCCATAAGGCGTCAGTAGGTCAAAATAAGGACCACCTTCTAGTGAGACTGGAATTTCTCTTTTGATAAATTGGTGATAGACCGATCCTAGAGGATGTTCGAATTCGAAAACTTCGCAAATTCCTCCTTCCATCTTTTCATAAAGTTCAATATAATCTTTTGTCAAAAATAAATCCCTCAAAATAAAACCTCATTTCTTCAAATTGGTAGGATACATTTTAAACTTCATCTTCTCTATTCTAAGTTCAGTCATGTAGAATCCATTTTCTTGCTAGATATAACTAAATTTTCAATTAAATTAAACTCTCTATTGATTGTAGCTGATATTATAGGTAAATGCGAGGGGGTAAATCATTCGTTTATCCATCAAACTACATAAAAATTTTAAATACAGTACAAAATGAAGGAGTAAATGGTTATTTTTAAAAGAAAATAGTATTCAGAAAAATGTGCATTTAAAGAAAGGTTAGCTTATACTAGCATTAAACGGTGTGTAGCAATGCTATACCCTTTCGATGTAGTGTTGAGGTGGAAGGAGAAATGTTGATGACCTACAAGAAGATTTTTCGTAGGCTTCTTTGTGTACTAGGAATTTGTGGAATGGTTGCTGTATTTATTATGGGACAAAGCTCTTTCTTACCTGAAGAAAAAATTGATGCAAAAATACAGTTTGGAGCAGAAGGTGATGGTCTGACGGATGACACGAAAGCAATACAGCGAGCTATTGATGAAACGCCAATAGGTGGGACAATGCACATTCCACCGGGTATTTATAAATTGACCAAAAATCCTGATTTAAAAGCGAGTACAGGATACGGAGATAGTTTTTTTGCCTTGAAAATTTCCAAGCCGATTACCATTATGATGGATCAAGCGATTTTCAAGACGGAATCAGCAGGGAAATATGGTGTTTTTTGGATTATGGCTACTGCGGATGTTCATTTAAAGGGTGGTTTTTTGATGGGGGATCAACTACCGGATGGATCATTAACTTCCAATATTGCCATCCTGCTTCAAGATAGCCAAGAAAGTTCGATTGAAAACGTCTATACCAAAAATTACTCTCAAGGCATTCACTTGCACCACGCCAATAACAATATTGTTCGAAATGTGACGAGTGAATCCAATTATGGTTCCGGTATTATTAATTTTGCATCAGATTACAACACAATCGAGTCCTGTGTCGTTAGAAACTCTGGAGATGGCCACCTTTCGTTATTTGGGGGAGGTAAGAAAAACCTGGTGACAGGCTGCGTAGTGACAGAAAATCGCCCAGGCTATACCGATCAACAAGGCATTACGGTAGAAAGTGAAAAAGACAGTAAAGTTGAAAAAAATATGGTTAGCGGTTTTTATTACGGTATTGATGTCAAAAATGGAGCAGAGTCGAATGTCATTAAAGGAAATTTGGTTTACAACAATGAATACAATATCGCCGTCAGGCCAGGTGACGGAGGTGCTAATTTGATGACGCCGAGTCATCATATTAGCATTCTTCATAATCTGGCGATCAATCCGAGAAAAAGCTCAGAGCGTGGAATTTATATCAATGTTGGAAACGGACATATCGTGCAAGGCAATACGGTTGAAAAAAACAATCTGATTCTGCGCGATGAGAGTTTAAGGGTAAAATACCAGCAAGAGAATTTCATTGTCATTGACAAACAATAGTTGAAAACTTGCATAATTGTAAATTTTTTGTTTATTTTTCAGAATAATCAATTTACAATAAGTTTCTATGATAAGATAGAAACTGTGTAAATGAATTAGCGGAATTTTGTTCAGTTGAATCTGACAGTGGAAAGTTGGACGAATTCGTTATAGCTGCTGACAAAATATGCTTAACTGGGAGGGGGCTGTAATTTATGACAAGTGAGATAATGGTGAGTATCGAATGCAACAGTTATAATCATGAAGCTTTTATAGCGGAGGCATTAGATAGTATGTTAATGCAGAAAACAAATTTTGCTTTTGAAATTTTAGTTCATGATGATGCATCTACTGACCGAACAGCTGCTATCATCAGGCAATATGAACGGCAGTATCCAGATATTATTAAACCGATCTATCAGACCGAAAATCAATATTCCCAAAATATCCCTTTCGAGTTACTTGCTAACGAACGTGCATTAGGGAAGTATATGGCGGTTTGTGAAGGAGATGACTACTGGACCGATCCAGAGAAACTGCAAATACAAGTGGATTATATGGAAATGCACCCTGAGTGCAGCATGTGCGTACATGCTGCAGAAAAGGTCTCTGCCATAACTAAAAAAACCGTTGCTACGGTTCGACCAAGTCATAAGGACAAAATCTATTCGGTAGAAGAAGTGATTGAAGGAGGAGGCGAACTATTCGCTACCAATTCAATTTTGTATTCTCGTAACAGAATTTCTGAGATGCCTGAGTATTACCTAAATGCTACTATTGGCGATTATCCACTGGTCATCTGTGGCGCATTAAACGGGACGGTTTATTACATGGACCGGAATATGGCTGCATACCGAGTAGAAGTTAAAGGCTCTTGGACAGATACACAACTGTGTGGCATCTCTGCAAAGAAAAAACATCTTCAAGATGTTGAAAACCTACTCGATGAAGTTAATAGCTATACTCATTTTAAATACGACAAAGTCATCAATCGAACAAAACGTCGGGATCGTTTTTATGTGCTGCTAAAACAGCTGAAAATAAAGGAAACCATGAAAACAGGTTATAGACAGTTTTACGTAAAACCTGAATTTTTCAGAAGAATCTTTAAAAAAATCACAATTTGAAGTACCTGTTAGCTAAAAAAGCTTGCTTACTAACGAAAAACAAAAAGGAATTGGTTGTTTTATAACCAATTCCTTTTTGTTTTGATTTTTAATTAGCAAAATAGACCTATAACGAGTCTGGAAAAATAAATTCGATGAAAATAACAAGAAACAGGAAGGATATACCAGAAAAAACCTGAATTTTACGCGTGAAATTCATCAAAAAAAGAATGTATTTTCATTTTGTCAAAATAAAGTGGAATAATTTGCTTAATTAAAATAAAAAATAATCTAAATTATCTGTTATTTATGACATGTAGTGTGATAGAATGAAAATTAAGAATTAGAATTAAGCACAAAGTAGTGTATCTGAAATGGAGGATTAATAATTTAGAGGTTAACTAGATTTCATTTACCTATAATTAATTGAAAAATAAAATCCGGACTCAAAAATCTGAGTATTAAGTTTTCTGGTCAAAGCGTTTTAAGTAAAGTTGTTTTTCTTAATGTCTCGAACATCAATAACAATAGATGAGTACTATTAATTCGACCAAGTTACCAATAGGTTTGAGTAAATAGTTTTTCAGATAGGAGCCAGCAGATGAAACAGGAAAATTCATTGAAAAAAAAGACAATCAGTGGACTGCTGTGGAGCTTCGGAGACTTGATGGGAAATCAGGGCATTCAGTTTATCATTCAAATTATCTTGGCACGTATACTCATGCCGGAGGATTTTGGGATTATTGGAATGATTTTAGTCTTTGTTGCGTTATCAAATTCACTTGTAGACAGCGGATTTACACAAGCGTTAATCCGTGATCAAAAAGCCAATCAAACCGATTATTCGACGGTATTCTATTTTAATCTAGGTGTATCCATCGTCATTTATGCTGCATTATTCTTTTCTGCTCCATTAATTAGCGGTTTTTTTGAAGTCTCACAACTAACATCCATTATTAAAGTATTGGCGCTAGGTGTCATCATTAATGCATTTTCAATTATTCCCCGGGCAATGTTTACAAAAGAAGTGAACTTCAAAGTACAGGCAAAAGTCAATATGGCTGCCAGTATTCTATCAGGTGTAGTTGCAGTTGCAATGGCAATGACAGGCTATGGTGTCTGGAGTTTAGTTATCCGCATGCTCTTGATGAATTTAATTCAAGCGCTACTTCTCGTTTTTTCTAGAAAGTGGCTGCCTTCGTTAACGTTTAGCATGACATCATTCCGAAGGTTATTCGGATTTGGTTGGAAACTTCTTGTTTCTGGATTAATCGACACGGCTTATAACAATGTGTACTACATGATTATTGGTAAACAATATTCAGCCGGTGCTCTCGGGTATTACACCAATGCTGCAAAATTTAGCGATGTCGCGACGCAGTCTTTAACGGCGACAATTCAACGTGTGACATACCCGGTGTTAAGTGGTATTCAAGATCAAGAAGAGCGATTAAAACAAAGTTTTAAGAAGGTCATTAAGCTTTCAGGATTTTTAATCTTTCCACTCATGGTAGGTGTTGCAGCTGTTGCAGAGCCACTCATTCTTTTAATATTCGGTGCCAAATGGATAGATATGGTTCCTTATTTTCAGCTTCTAGCCATTGCCGGTATGCTTTATCCGATTCATGCCTTAAATTTAAATATTTTACAAGTAAAAGGACGCTCGGATTTGTTCTTATATTTAGAAATTATTAAAACGATTGTTCCAACACTGTTGATTATTACCGTTATTTGGATGGACTTAGGTCTCACGGCATTAGTAGCAACGGTTGTATTAGATTCGTTTATATCACTATTTATTAATGTTTATTTTTCGGGACGTGAAATCTCTTACAGTACGAAAGAACAATTCCTGGATTTGTTACCGATTTTTACGATTTCAGTTGTTATGGGATCTGTTGTATATGGGATTGGCAATCTCTTGCCGTTTACAGAACTTTTAACGCTCACCATACAAATTGGAATGGGAGTGGTTCTGTACATTACGATGTGCAAATTGTTTGACATCAAAGAATTCGATACGGTCTACAAGTTACTGGTACCGGTCATAAAAAAGATAAAACCCGCTAAGACGGGATGATTTAGAAAAAAGTAGGTTGACATTGAGGGAGGGAATGGAATGGCAAAAGTTTTTGAACATCCGATTTATGTGACTAGACCGTTACTGCCAGACATCACAGACGTTACAGCACGGATAAAGACCGTATGGGACAGTAAGCAATTAACGAATTTTGGTGCACAACACAATGAGTTGAGCGACAAGCTGAAAGTTTACTTAGAAGTGGATCACTTGTCTATGTTCAATAACGGTACGTTAGCGTTATTGCTCGGATTGAAAGCTTTAGCGTTAACAGGTGAAGTCATTACAACGCCATTTACATTTCCAGCAACTGTACAAGCACTAGATTGGAACAACTTGACGCCGGTATTTTGCGATATTGACCCTGTTACTTTTAATATTGATGCCGATAAAATCGAAGCCTTAATTACTGAAAAAACAAGTGCCATTTTGGGTGTTCACGTATTTGGTAATCCGTGCGATGTGGAAAAAATTCAAGCAATTGCGGATAAGCATGGGTTAAAAGTAATTTACGACGGCGCTCATGCTTTTGGATCGAAAATAAACGGGATACCGATTAGCAGTTTTGGAGATATGACCATGTTCAGTTTTCACGCGACAAAGCTATTCAACACAATTGAAGGTGGTGCACTAGTTTATCAGGATCCAGCGCTCGTCAAAAAACTGGATTTACTGAGAAACTTTGGAATTGCTAATTCTGAAGAAGTAGTGCTGTCAGGGTTAAATGCTAAGTTGAACGAAGTCCAGGCAGGCGTTGGGCTAGAAGTTCTAAAAGTAATGGACGAAGAAAGAACCAAGCGCCATGCCGTTAAAAAAGTGTATGAACAGCATTTAGCAGCTATTGAAGGCATTAGAGTCTTGACGACTCTTGAGGATAGAGCGAGCAGCTATCAGTATTTTGTTATTGAAATTGATGAGGCTAAATTTGGGAAGTCGAGAGACGATGTTCATCGCGAACTTCAAAAACACAATGTATTTGCCAGAAAGTACTTTTATCCTTTATGTAGTGATTTTGACTGGTACAGCGATTTACCGTCAGCACGACCGGAAAATTTGCCGAATGGTCAGAAGGCTGTTCAGCAAGTGTTGGCCATGCCTTATTACGGGGCATTATCAACCGATTCGGTCGCAGCGATCTGCGGCATCATCCAAGAACTTCATGTGACGCAAAAAAGTCTATCTCAACTATAAGAAATGAGGGAGTTATGATGAAAGGAATAATTTTAGCTGGTGGAACGGGTACGCGTCTTTACCCGCTAACAAAATCGATTTCCAAACAAATGCTGCCTGTCTACGACAAGCCCATGATTTATTATCCACTATCTGTTTTAATGCTTGCGGGAATTAAAGAAATTTTAATTATTTCAACACCACGAGATATTTCTGGATTTTTAAGCTTGCTCGGTAATGGACAAAAATTAGGAATTAAACTGGAATATGCAATCCAAGAAGAACCGAACGGATTGGCTGAAGCATTTACAATTGGTGAGAGTTTTATTGGGGATTCAACGGTTGCGCTCGTATTGGGCGATAACGTTTTTTATGGCTCGGATTTTGGTAGCAGGTTACAAGAGTCTGCAGAATTAACGAAAGGTAGCATTATTTTCGGCTGTCACGTAGCGGACCCGAGAGCGTATGGGGTAGTTGAAATAGATGATGAATTAAATATCGTTTCTATAGAAGAAAAACCAGAACAGCCAAAATCTTCCTATGCTATTCCAGGTCTTTATTTCTTTGACAATCAAGTTGTTGAAATCGCTAAAAGCATAACGCCTTCAGCGCGCGGAGAAAAAGAAATTACTTCTGTTGTCGATGAATACTTAAAGCGCGGGGAATTGAATGTCAATATTATGGGGCGTGGACTAGCATGGTTAGACACTGGGACGCACGAAGCTTTGCTGGAAGCTTCAAACTTTGTCGAAGCTATTCAAAAAAGACAGGGGTTATATGTCGCTTGTTTAGAAGAAATTGCATATAGGAGAGGGTATATTAGCCAAGCGCAATTGATAGAGTTAGCGCAGCCTTTGAAAAAAACGGATTACGGGCAGTATTTATTAGATATTGCTTCTGAAAAATCGTTGTTGCCGAGAAATACATTGTTGCCCAATAACTCATAGAAGGAGCACACCTATGGAAAACCTATTAGTAACCGGTGGGGCAGGTTTTATTGGGGGGAACTTTGTCCAATATATGGCCGACAAATATCCGAATTATCATATTTACAATTTAGATGTACTAACATATGCAGGGGATTTAACAAAACATCAGAAAATCGAAAATGGAAAAAATTATAGCTTTGTTCGTCTTGATATCGCAGATCGGCAGGCAATTAATGAACTATTTGAGCAAATAGATTTTACTTATATTGTTCATTTTGCAGCAGAAAGCCACGTAGATCGTTCGATTACAGAGCCAGAAATTTTTATCCGGACAAATGTGTTAGGCACACAAGTGTTGCTGGATGCCGCAAAACGATCAACGATCAAAAAGTTTGTCCACGTTTCGACGGATGAGGTATACGGAGAGTTAGATTTCGATCCGACAACTTTTTTTACCGAAACAACACCGTTGCAGCCAAGTAGTCCTTACAGTGCCAGTAAAGCGTCATCGGATTTATTGGTCAGAGCTTATTACGAGACTTACGGTTTGCCAGTTAACATTACGCGTTGCTCTAATAATTATGGTCCTTATCATTTTCCAGAAAAGCTAATTCCGTTAACAATTTCACGCGTATTAAATGACCAGAAAGTGCCTGTTTATGGCGATGGCAAAAATGTTCGTGACTGGTTGCACGTTCTGGATCATTGTTCAGCGATTGATTTAGTGTTGCATAGCGGGGAAATTGGCGAAGTTTACAACATCGGCGGTCACAACGAACAAACGAATTTGGAAGTGGTGCGGACGATTATTGAGACTTTAGGCAAATCACATGACCTGATCGAGTTTGTTGAAGATCGGTTAGGTCACGATAAACGGTATGCAATCGATCCGACAAAAATTGAGCAATTGGGTTGGCAACCTGTTTATGATTTTGAAACAGGCATTGCTCAGACAATCGATTGGTTTATGGAAAATAAGGAATGGTGGCAACAAATCATCAGCGGGGAATACCAACAGTATTTCGACAGGCAGTATGCAAGAAAATAACAAATGTGCATAGTCTAGTATGCCGGTGGACGAGGAGGAATGGAATGATGGCAAATCAGCCAACAATCAGCGAGTATATAACGGCTTCTTATCCGAACAAACAAGCAGTGAAAATACTGGAATACAATGCTGAAACCAGCAGTTTGAAAAAACAGCTAGCAACTTCAGGATATAAAAACTTTCTTGGAATTTGTCGACGTAAATCAAGTGGTAAACAGGATCCAGAGCTGTATTATGCGACTGAAAAGACGCTAACGTATAAAAACAATGCCGAAGTATTGATTATGAATAACGCTGATTTTTTAGATTTGAAAAATGCGTTTCATTCATCAGCAAATTTAATTCTTTTCATTCCGTCTAACATTGTTGATCGTGCCAGTTTCTTGCCGCTTTGGGCTTACAAACTAGCGAGAAAGAAAAAATGGACGTTCTATTTTGAGTCCTTTATTGACGGTTTGGGAAAAACAAAAGCGACCGTTGTCTTTAAACGAGATCATCAAAAGGACAAAGAAGCCCGACAATACTTGTCACCGGAACTTGGACTTGATTCTTTTTTCAAGCTTCTTAACGAACGCCAACTGGATTACGTTGTATTGCGCTGGTTTAATGAACTTCCTTTTCTAGACCTTAACGAAGATGTCGATCTGCTAGTTTCAGATAGACATATTGAAAAAGTCAGAGAACTGTTAAATGAGAAAGTCGGCATATTGCCGTTTGATATTTATAGCGTAGGGGGTCTGACAGGCAGTAACTTTAAAAATATTGCCTATTACCCACCTTATCTTGCTGAAACCATATTGGACCAAAAAAAACTGTGGAACAACAAGTATTACGTACCGTCTAACATTCATTATTTTCTTAGTCTGATGTATCACGCAGTTTATCATAAAGGTGAAAAATCAGGAATTCCAGCAAATGTAGAAGGCCGTGTTATAAAAATGCCTCAAGATCATGATTATCCAGCAGTTCTTCAGCAACTTGCAGCTGAAACGGGTAATTCTCTTGAAGAAATTAGTTTGCCTTATTTTCATCAGTTTCTGGAGGAACAAGGCTGGGCACCTTCGACAGATACCATTCGGAAGCTTATTGGAGTCAGTGGCAATTGGTTAGAGTCTGTTATCAAGTCAAGTGAACATCATTTTGAGAAGGATGGCGAATTAATGGTTTTTGTCGTTCGGGAATGGGCAGAACAGCGGCAACTGACAGATTACATGATCGACTGGTTTGAACGTAATGGTCTATGTTTAATTCGTGCAATCAAACTCGATGATGAACAAAAAAGAAACGCTTCGCAAAATTTGAGGGGAGGAAATTGGGGGCAAGGTCCATGGCCAGTTAGTGGAGGCAAGCCTTCCACTTTACTGGTCATGTATGATTATCATCCAAAACAACTCGATTCAAAAATGAAGAAAAAATATCCGCATGTCTCAAATGAACATTACTTACTAAAAGAGCAGCTGCGCTCGGAAATTAATGGTGCATTGTCCAAAGAACAACGTGCTAATCCACTTCACAGCGCCGATGATGAAATTGAAGCGCTGGATTATATCGCTGCAGTTGCTCCTGATCTCGTAAATGAAGTTAAAAACGTCATCAATTGTTGGGATGAAGCTTATCGAACGCAGGAAAAAGTAATTGCAGACGTTTCAGAAAAAAAGCGACGCGCTAAAGTAGAGATTATTGAATATCTAGGAAATAAAGCGGTGAAGAAAACGTATAAAGCGGGTAGAGAACGATTTTTGGAACGAGAAAAATTTGTTTACGGAGAATTGAGTAAGGAGTGTGATTTTATTCCGAAGCTGCTAGACAGTGGGGAGAATTACATTATCGTTCCGTACTTGAAAACCAATCGACTGACTGAAAGTTGGCATATTAAAAAGCAAATTCTAAAACGAAAACATAAGCAGGAGATTTTTACGATAAATGAATTTTTCTACAATAAAGGCTATGCGCTAATTGACTTTCATCCCGGAAATATCTTGCTGAGCTCTGATGGATTAAAACTTATTGATTTTGAGTTTTTGTATCAATATGAACAACTTCCACCAAATGTTAATGATTCATTTGACCTGAACGGATTTCCAGAAGATTTTGCAGCAGACAAACCTTATGGAATATTTCCAAAGCAGCGCCGGAATATGTGGAAGAAGATTTTATATTAAACGCGATTAGAGGAATGACTTATGGCGTCTTTGAAAAACCAAGCAGCAAGTAGTGTAAAACTCACTTCCATTTCCATGCTCGTAACCAGTGTCCTTCAAATCGCTCAATTGCTGATTTTAGGTAAAGTATTGGGGCCAGAAGTGTTCGGACTAATTGCGATGGTCCAAATTGTCATTCAGTTTTCACAATTATTCCTGGAGATGGGAATAACCGATGCTATTATTCAGAAAGAAAAAATCACCAAAATTGAGTTATCAAGTTTGTATTGGTTTTCTATTTTTGTTGGACTGGTGCTATTTATTGTCTTATTGCTTGCGGCTCCTTTAATTGCAGGGTTGTTTGATCAACCGAGCTTAACGTCGATGATTCAAGTAGTGGGCATTAGCTTTCTCATTTTACCGTTTGGATTACAATTCCAAACACTTGCCACAAAAAAGTTGGAGTTTCTGCAAATTACAAAAAATGAAATTTTAGCAACAACTACTGGTGTGATGCTGACTATTTGTTTGGCTATTTTTACAAATCTTGGTCCGTGGTCTTTAGTCTATGGCCACATCGTTATGTCAGTGTTTAGGAGTGTTCCGTGGATAATTGAAGGATACCGAAATCCAGAAACGAGACCACAATGGCTATTTTCTTGGGCCGCTATTAAAGGATTTGTCGCATTTGGTATGTATCGTCTAGGATCGACCAGCATCAATTATTTCACGACGAAAATTGATCAAATGATTGTCGGCATTGTTCTTGGTTCAGCGGCACTTGGTTATTACAGCATGGCCATGAACCTAATTATGCAGCCGGTTCAGAAATTAAATTCCATGATTAATCGGGTAGCCTTTCCGGTGTTTTCGAAAATTCAGCTGGATAAAAGCAAGTTGCGTAGAACCTATTTATTCATAACTCATATGTTAACGAGCTTTAATGCACCGTTATTGGCAGGAGTAGTAGTGTTAGCGCCGTATGCAGTTCCGGTAGTGCTTGGAGATGACTGGAAACAGAGCACAGTCATTATTCAAATCCTTTGTCTATATGCTTTGTTCAAAGCTTTGGGTAATCCAAGTGGCAGCTTATTTATTGCAGTGGGGAAAGTAAGATGGAGCTTTTACTGGCAACTGGTTCAATTAGCGATTATTCCAATTGTTGTCTTTTTCGCCGGTTTATCAGGAAGTGTCGTTATTGTTGCCTTAGCGGTTGGTGTACTCAGACTGGTTTTATTTTATGTCAGTTATTTTGTCAGGATTCGTCAAATTATTGGTGATAGTTTAAGTGAACTAAATAGAGCAATTGCTAAGCCGGTCATTCACTCAGTTATTATGTTAGCGCCTTTGTATATCCTAAATACTCAGCTAACGAAAGTTGGACCACTTGGTATTATGACGATCGATGTCATTATCGGAATGTTAATTTACAGCTTGTTAGTATTCTTAAATCAACGTGAGCTAGTAATAGAAGTAAAGAGTTTTTTTCAAAAAAGAACGATGATTAAAGAAGGGTAAGAAAAATACGGCAACCAGCTGGGGGAGACGAGTCCGATCGCTATGTATGAAAAAAGTTTTAGCAAGTTGGTTGAAAGTTTGTTGTTAAAATAAAAGAGAATTCATATTAATTATCAAATAGTCTAAATAATCTGTAATATTTAGGTTATTATGTGTTAGAATAAGAAAATAAAATCAATTAGTAAGTATATAGTCTTGGGTACAAAGGTTTTATAGCTACTAATTATCTTTTTTCTGAGGAACATGTAATAAATTCCAGCATCCATGAACTCATAATGGCATAGGCTGAAAAAAAGGTGGGGTACTTATGAAGTTAGATTCAAAAATTTATGTAGCTGGACATCGGGGCCTTGTAGGCTCTGCAATTGTGAGAAACCTACAGAAAAATGGGTATACGAATCTCGTATTTCGGACTAGCCAAGAATTGGATTTGACAAAAGCCGGTCAGGTTAGTGCATTCTTTCAAAAAGAGCGACCTGACTATGTATTTTTAGCTGCTGCAAAAGTAGGTGGCATTGTTGCCAATAACGATTATCCAGCAGATTTTATTCGAGATAATTTAATGATTCAAACAAATGTGATTGATACAGCTTACCAAAATAATGTGAAAAAACTACTGTTTCTAGGCAGTACGTGTATTTATCCGAGACTAGCAGTACAGCCGATGAGAGAAGACTCGTTGTTGACTGGTGAACTTGAGCCGACGAATGAGCCTTACGCAATTGCCAAAATTGCCGGTATTAAAATGTGCCAATCCTATAACCGTCAATACGGCACTGACTTTATTTCGATTATGCCAACAAATTTATATGGACCGAATGATAATTTCGATTTAACGAGTTCCCATGTTCTACCCGCATTAATTCGGAAATTCCATGAGGCGAAAATGAATCACGTAACGACTGTAGAGGTATGGGGAACGGGAGCGCCAAAACGAGAATTTCTTTACTCAGATGATTTGGCTGATGCTGCGGTTTACTTGATGAATACTTACAGCGGCAATGATTTGGTCAATATCGGAATGGGGAAAGATATTTCGATTAAAGAGTTGGCAGAGAAAATTGGGGAAACGGTTGGGTACCAAGGAGAAATCGTCTTTAATACATCAAAACCTGATGGAGCTCCGCGCAAATTAGTAGATGTTAGTCGTCTAAAAAGCCTCGGATGGGAAGCGGGAATTTCGTTAGATGATGGCTTAGAGTTAGCTTATAAATGGTTTTTAGAACATGTAGAAAAAAATACAACCATAACCACTTGAGGGGGAAAATCATGAAAAAGGCATTGATTACAGGAGTTAACGGGCAAGACGGTTCGTTTCTATCAGATTTCTTACTAGACAAAGGTTATGAAGTCCATGGCATTATTCGTAGAAGTTCTAGTTTTAATACGGGACGTATTGAACACCTATATATTGAAGAACTAAAGTCGAGTGAGAATTTTTATATTCATTACGGGGACATGACCGATACATCTAATATTATTCGGTTAATTAGCGAAATTAAACCAGATGAAATTTACAATTTAGCAGCAATGTCTCATGTAAAAGTATCCTTTGAGACGCCTGAATATACAGCAGATGTGGATGGCATTGGAACTTTACGTATTTTAGAAGCAGTACGTATTTTAGGGCTAGAGAAAAAAACGCGAATTTACCAAGCTTCTACCTCAGAACTTTACGGCAAAGTGCAAGAAGTTCCACAAAAGGAAACGACGCCATTTTATCCTCGTTCTCCTTACGGTGTGGCGAAACTTTATGGCTACTGGATTACGAAAAACTATCGTGAATCTTATGATATGTTCGCAGTCAATGGCATTCTGTTCAACCACGAATCAGAGCGTCGTGGTGAAACCTTCGTAACGCGAAAAATTACGATGGCAGTCGCACGCATCGCCAGTGGCAAACAAGATAAACTGTTGCTTGGTAACCTGGATGCTAGGCGGGACTGGGGTTATGCTAAGGATTATGTGGAATGCATGTGGCTAATTTTACAGCATGAGACGCCTGAAGATTTTGTCATTGCGACAGGAGAAATGCATACAGTTCGTGAATTTGCGACGCTTGCTTTTAAACATGCAGGAATTGAAATTGAATGGCAAGGAGAAGGAATTGACGAAAAAGGCATCAATGCAAAAACAGGAGACGTTGTGCTGGAAGTCAATCCCGAATATTTCAGGTTGTCAGAAGTTGATCAACTATTGGGAGACCCTTCAAAAGCGAAAAAACTACTTGGGTGGAATCCAACTGCGACGTCATTTGAAGAACTTGTAGAAATCATGGTCACGCACGACTGCAATTTGTTGAAAGAAGAAAGAACTACGATCGTTGAGTATTAGTCGAAGGGAAGTTCCTTATCCGAGTGGGGGGATCGAATGTAATGATGGCTTCAAATGATAAAGTTAGCGTTATTATTCCGACGTATAATCGTTCAGCGTTGCTGAAAAAAGCAGTGAAAAGTTTAGAAAACCAAAGTCATCAGAACTTGGAAATCATTATTATTGATGATTTTTCGACAGATGATACAGCAGAAGTCGTAGAGAAGATGGCGGATGAACGAATTATTTATCTTAAACATAGTAAGAACAAAGGGGGATCGGAAGCTAGAAACACTGGGATCGAACGAGCCACAGGAGATTATATTGGCTTTTTAGATTCAGACGATCAATGGCTTCCGAAAAAGTTGGAAAAACAACTAAAACAATTTCAAGGAAAACCGAATGTAGGTGTAATCTACACGGGAGTTCAAGTAGTGGACGAAAACAATCAATCTACTCGTAAAATAATTCCTGAGTTTCGAGGTGATATATTAGCCAAATTGTTTGAATTTAATTATATTGACACGACTTCTTCTGTATTAGTGAGAAAAGACATATTAGATCAAACGGAAGGTTTCGATTCTAGTTTGCCCAGTTGCCAGGACTGGGATTTGTACATAAGACTAGCGCAAATCACTGAGTTTGATTTTGTTAAAGAAAGTCTTGTGCTGTTTTATCATCACAGTGGTGAACGCATCACAACGAATGTAAATTCGGTGCTCAGTGGTCATTTGAGTATTTTTGAAAAGTACAGAGAGTTAGCGGGAAAACAACGCAAAGCCACTTTTCATCGTTTTGCTTTAACCATTTGGAAAGTTATTTTCAGAGCTGGCATTACGGATCAAAACAAAGAAACGATAAAGCTGTCTAGAAATATATTGATAGAAGCGTTCAAAAATAATCGAATGTCATTAAAGTTTCTCTTCTATTATATTTCTACTTTTTTAAATTTGAAGATTTTAGTCTATCTCTATACACAATCCAAAAAAACCAATAAAAAATCTCATCTTCTATCTGTGGATGCACCTTCTTGAAATAGGTAGGTAAAAATTGGGTTGTCGCAAAGGGAATCATAAATAAAGGGATGAGACGATGGAAAAGCATATTGAGGCCGATGATCGATTTGAAAAAGTCCTGTTTATCATCGTTAATTTAATAACTGGGATTTCAGTGATTTATTATTTACTTCACTTAGGCCAGACTTTCAATAGTGAAGATCCATGGAACCTGTTCATTTTGCTTATTTTTTCTCTTAAATTAGTTATGGACATCTACATCTTCAAAATAGGTTTTGCTTCTTTTTCGTTAGTGCTGCTGTTTTTACCCATTATTAGCATACTGGGCTTTGCACCGATAGGAGAAGTGCAAGCATTATTCAATGACCGCACTCACCTCATTGAAAAACACTTTTATACACTGGCATTTAGTGCGCTGTTTTTCTACTACATTTGGTCGATACTGCTGTGGATGACCAATAAAACCTATAGCAATTACGATGCTAAAATTTTGTCCTATTATTCAGGGACGGTTCATAGTTTATTGGCGACATGGGTGTTCAGTGCATTAGCTATCGTCTCTTCTATTATCTACTTACCTGATCTGCCAGGCTTAGCCTATAAGGATTTGTCGCCTAGCTTATTGCCGGGAAATGCTTGGAATTCTGTTGTCGTAATTTCCTATTTCTTTGTGCTAATGGGTGTTAAAGGCAGTGCTATTCGAAAATTCGCGTTATTATTTGTGCCGTTTTGGTTGTTATCGCATTATGCGAGAGTTGATATTTTAGGGTTGTTGCTCATTCTGTATATGTTGTTAACTGCAACTAAAAAGCTGGATGTGGTGAAGTCAAAATTTTCCTTTAAAAAAGCAGCATTGATTGCAGGAGGATTGCTGGTGTTTTCTTATTTGGGTTTGGTTAGGCATTCGGGACTCATTTTTGATGTAGAAGCAATTGTGGATTCTGTATCAATTCTCATTAATTACCCGACTGTTCAAGATTTGGTTTATTCAACAGCGGCTGCCATTGAGGTCACTCAAAGCTATGGCAATTACTATACGCTCATCGATTACATCCCTCAGCTCATTCCGTCTTTTTTTGGAATTGAAGCCCAGAGTCCGCAAGCGGCTCATCTCGTTGCTTCGCTGATTCATACAAATTATGGCTTGTTTGTATATGGTGAATTTTACTTAAATTACGAAGTCCTTGGACTGATTGCAGCGCCATTTGTTACGTATGCCGTTATTTTCATACCAGCCTTTGTACTAAAAAAACTGTTTGGGAAATTTGGTTTGGCGCTAGGCTATTACTGGATTGTGCTAACCATTGCGCGCGTATTTTGGTATGGTTTTATTTATTTCATTAAGCCGTTAGTCATTATCTTACCTATTTTTATTCTTATTTATTTTATTATTTCATCGTTCGAAAAAGAATTAGTAGACAAACCTGCGTTAAACTCTACTGATCCTCATTAGCATTTGATACACATGAATAGCGGGCAAGTAGAGCTTAGTTCGAGGAGGGGATTTGGAATGACTAGAACAAAAAAAAGGGATTTAATTTTTGTTGGACCTTTGCCACCTCCGATATTAGGAGAGAGTATCGCTCTTCAATCTTTATACAATTCTGATAGGCTGCACAGGCAGTATAAAGTGAAAAAAATCAATTTAAGTCGCAAAGATTTTGAACATCCTGGCGCCCTTTCTTTTGATAAATTGTTTCACGATTCTTTTGCCATTGGCTATTCGATCTTGCTGTCCCTTCGGATGAAAAATCCGATTTTGTATATTTCAATTTCACAAACAAAAATGGGACTTTTACGAGATTGTGTAATGATTCAAGCCTGTAAAGTAGTAGGACGCGGCAAAGTAGTGAGTCATTTGCATGGGAACAATTTAGGTGGGACGATTGACGCAACTTCTGGAATCACAGAAAAATTTGTTGTCAATACGCTGAAAAAAATTGATGTCGGCATTGTGTTAGGTGAAAAATTGTCAACTAATTATCGCGGTTATGTCAACCGCATTGAAGTAGTATCTAACGGCATACCTGCAGACTTCATCTTAAAAAATGAAGTGGGTCAAGCGAAGAAGAGCGGACCACTTTCTCTTTTGTATTTAAGTAATCTGATGTTCGAAAAAGGCTATGTCGAACTAATCAAAGCAACGACTGCTTTGATCAAAGAAGGCCATAATCTTCGGTTAGACTTAGTTGGTGGAATTCAAAACGAAAGTGAATTTCAAGAAGTACAACGCTATATTGCGACAAATGAGATGGAGCAGCATATTCAATACCATGGTCTCAAGCAAGGAGAAGAGAAAAAACGCTTTTTCCTAGAATCAGATATGATGGCTCTGCCAACTAAATACAAAGTAGAAGGTCAGCCGATGTCCATTATCGAAGGAATGGCCGCTGGATTGCCGATTATTTCTTCAGACCGGGGAATCATCGCAGAATTGATCAAAGACTGCGGAGTTGTCGTTGAACCGACAATTGAAGGTGTCAAAACTGCGATCAAAGCTTTGGTATCTGATGATGCAGAACGTATGCGCCTTGGGAGGGTGAGCCGAGAAACATTTGAAGAATTTTATACGGAAGACAAATACACTGATTCTGTAGTTGCCATTTTTGACAAACTTTAAATGGAGACGGCTTTTTTGCATGCTCTCTGGAAAAGGAAGTGCCATATGCTACGTAAAAAGAAAATTACTTTTGTGATTAATTATTTTTATCCGGATTTAGCTGCGACCAGTCAGTTGATGACAGAACTGACTGGGTATCTTCAAAAAGATTTTACGATTACGGTAATTGCAGCGCAGCCAGGGTATGCCGGCGAAAATCATCAAAGCAAAAAACTCTTTGAAGAGGGATATGTAGAAACGATTAAAGTAGTTCGCATTAAACTACCCGAGGTGAATAAAAACTCGAAAGTTAGTCGATTAAAGTATATTTCTTCTTACTTTTTCTTGGCCAATATTGCTTTATTGAAAGAAAAAGGAACCGATGTCATCTTCACGATTTCTCAGCCCCCTGTATTAGGTGGATTGATCGGCACTATTGGTAAGTTGTTGAAACGTTCGAAGCATGTTTATAGTATTCATGACTTTAATCCCGAACAAGCTCAGGCAGTGGCCTATACTAACAATCAGTCCGTTTTTAAAATCGCGAAAATAATCGATAAACTAAATTGCAGTTACGCAGACCAAGTGCTGGTCGTCGGTGAGGACATGGCGGAAACCTTGAGAGGCCGTTTTGAAGATGAGACAGTGCCAAATTATACCGTTATTAGCAATTGGACAGATGAAGATGCTATTGTGCCAATTGAAAAAAGCGAGCCTGCGATACGTGGATTTTTGGAGACGCATGGCTTAAAGGACAAGTTTATTGTCATGTACTCAGGAAATCTAGGGCTCTACTACGACCTAGAGAACTTGATTCAAGTGGCGGACAAATTTAGGGAGCAGCCTGATATTGTCTTCTTATTTATCGGAGAAGGCGCTGTAAAAGAGCGGATTCAACGATATGTAACTGAAAAAAATCTAGAAAACGTGAAGTTTTTGCCTTATCAACCGAAAGAATTTCTCAAGTATTCATTGAATTCGGCGGATGTTCATTTAGTTGTCAATCAAAAAGGCATTAAAGGTGTTTCTGTGCCAAGTAAAATTTATGGGGTTATGGCAGCAGGAAAACCAGTTCTCGGTGTTTTGGAACAAGGAAGCGAAGTGCAACGTTTGATTTTTGAAAGTGGAGCAGGAGTGGTCATTGAACCGCAAAATTATGAGGGTGTTATTCACGCTATTCATTATTTGCATAGCTTAGATCCAAGGGAACTAAAAGCGATGGGCTTAAAAGGTCGTGCTTATCTTGAGGAAAATTTAACGAGAGCTACCTCTATCAACAAATATCGTCAAGTACTCCAGGCAGTGGCAGACAACTCACCGCTTGAACATTCTTTTCAACCAAAACAATATAAAGAAGTTGTCCACAAAAAATAATTACAGTTTAAAAAACCACTTCTGAGAAATCAAATGATTTCTCAGAAGTGGTTTTTTAATGTGGATTTTTGATAAGCAAACAAGTAAATTGCAAACACGTGATGTCTAGATAACTAACAAACTAAAAAATGCCTTTAATTTCTAAAAAAAAAGAATAATAAAACAACTTAGAAAGCTTGATTTAATAGCATTCGGGATGTTAAATAGGTAAATATATCTGATATTTCTAATTTATTAGAAAATTACATTGAAATATTAGGTATTTATATATATAATAGGGTCATGCCTTACTAAAAAGATTGAAAATAGTGGTTACTTAGTTTTGCTTTAGGATAAAAATTACCTATGTAATTTTTACGGGTTCATTATTTTAGTTGTTAAATAAGTATAAAGGACTATTTTTTATGGAGTTGGATAGAGAGAAGGAGGACTTACTATGAGATTAGTTTTGTTATCAGGAGGGTCAGGAAAACGCTTGTGGCCGCTTTCTAATGATGCACGGTCAAAGCAGTTTCTTAAAGTATTGAGTGATGAAGATGGCAATAAAGTTTCTATGGTTCAGCGGGTTTGGAAACAAATCGAGCAAACAGGAATGGCTGAAAACTCCATTATCGCTACGAGTAGCTCACAAATAGATATGATCAAAACACAATTGGGGCAAGAGGTTCATGTCGTTACTGAACCAGAGAGAAGAGATACATTTCCAGCAATCGCTCTTGCAGCTGTTTATCTCTATTCTGTCCAGAAGTGCGGATTGGATGAAGTGGTAGGAATGCTGCCAGTGGATCCTTATGTTGAGAATCGATTTTTTAATCGTGTTCAGGATCTGGAAAAAGCATTGCTTGAGTCTGGTGCAGATTTAGCATTAATGGGAGTGAAACCAACGTACCCTTCTGCAAAATACGGTTACATTATCCCAAAAAATCAAGAAGATAATTCCTATTTGACAGTAGATTACTTTAAAGAAAAGCCAACTGAGCAGCAAGCGGAAGAGTTAATCGAACAACATGCTTTATGGAATTGTGGAGTATTCGCCTTTAAATTGGGCTATATCATAGATCTGTTAAAAGAAAGAGGAATGCCAATCGAGTACGCTCAACTGCTGAGAAACTATCACCGTCTTCCAAAAAACAGCTTTGACTATGAAGTTGTTGAACGTACAGCTCATATTGTGTCGCTGCCCTATGATGGGTATTGGAAGGATTTAGGTACTTGGAATACGCTGACAGATGAAATGGCAGTCCAAATAACAGGCAAAGGAGTTATTGGCAAAGGAGTAGAAAATTCTCATATTGTCAATGAACTTGACATCCCAATCACTTTGCTTGGATTAAGTAATGTTGTTGTAGCAGCAAGTCCAGATGGGATTTTGGTGACAGATAAAGACGCTAGTACGAAAGTAAAAGAATATGTAGAAGGCTTTAACAGCCGTCCGATGTACGAAGAGCGACGGTGGGGGTGGTACCGTGTATTGGAATATACGCGGTATGCAGAAGGTAATGAAGTATTGATCAAGCGGCTGGGCATAAATGCAGGGAAAAATCTTAGCTATCAAATGCATTATAAACGCAGTGAAGTGTGGACCATTGTTAAAGGAGAAGGGATTTTTGTTTTTAATGATCAATTAAGCCATGTCAGAACGGGCGATGTCATTCACATTCCTTTAGGTGCTAAGCATACATTAAAGGCCACAACCAATATGGAAATTATCGAAGTTCAAACTGGTAGTGAACTGATTGAAGAAGACATTTTCCGTACTTCGCATGAATGGGAAGAAATTGAAGAAATTTGCAAAGAGAAGTTAATCGCTCGCTATGGATAATGTAAGAAAATTTTTAAGTATAAGTGACTTGCTATTTCCATGATGGGAGGAGATCTCATGTATAAGGAACCGGTTTTTTTAAAACCGATTTTTCAAGAAAGAATTTGGGGTGGAGGCAAACTGCAGGAATTGTTTAATTACGATATTCCTTCGCAGACGACAGGAGAAGCATGGGTCATATCTGCTCATGAAAATGGACCGTCTATTGTCATGAATGGTGAACTGCAAGGAATGAGCCTATCGGAAGTATGGTGGAATTACCCACAGTTATTCGGTTCAAGAGTCACCGATAGTGAGTTTCCGTTACTCGTAAAAATTCTCGATGCAAATGACCAGTTGTCCGTCCAGGTACATCCCGATGATCAATACGCTAAAGAGCTTGTTGACAAGCCTAGTGGAAAAACAGAATGTTGGTATATTTTGGATTGTGAAGAAGATGCCGAAATTATTATTGGGCATCAAGCTCAATCGAGAGAAGAGTTTCAGCGGCTAATGATCAAAGGAGAATGGGGGAAGTTGTTTCAAAGTCTCAAAGTGAAAAAAGGAGATTTTGTGTATGTTCCGAGTGGGACGCTGCATTCGATTGGTAAAGGCATTGTGATTTTGGAGACACAACAAAGTTCTGATATTACATTTCGTCTCTATGATTATGACCGTATCGATCAACAAGGAAAAAAACGGGAATTACATTTGGAACAAGCATTGGCTGTGATGACTTGTCCACATAGGCAAGTCATACAAGACAATTTAAAAGAACAACTAACAGATCTAGAGTCTACTCGCTTAATTGAAGGAGAATTCTTTACGGTTTATCATTGGAAGCTTGGTGGAAAGGTCGAAGTCCCATTAACGACTCGTTTTCTACTAGTCAGTGTTATCAATGGTACAGGTCAAATTGTAACTGAGGAAAGTGTTTCCACAGTAAAAAAAGGTGATAACTTTATTGTGCCAGCGACTATCGGTAATTATTTTATTGATGGAAATCTAGAGATGATCGTATCTCATACTTAAACACAATTGCAATTATCTTAATATTTAAAAGTAACTGAAAATAATTTGCGCTTTACAAGAACTTTTGCTGAGTATCGCAAACTGTTCAAGTCTTGCGAGTTAAATTTTTCAAACTACAATTCAGGAATTATCGATGATGAACGAGGCACTGGTCAGCGCTACACGCAAAAGAACCTGTTTTTTGATAACAGTAAGGTTCGCGTCGAGTAGAAAAAAGAAATCGATGTCCTGAAAAATCGAAAGGCGGGTGAATACTATGACAAAAAAAGTGACCAAGGCAATTATTCCAGCAGCAGGTCTTGGTACTCGATTTCTTCCAGTAACGAAAGCGATGCCAAAAGAAATGCTGCCAATCGTAGACAAGCCAACTATTCAATATATTGTCGAAGAAGCGATTGCATCAGGAATTGAAGACATCATTATTGTTACGGGTAAAGGAAAGCGTGCCATTGAAGATCATTTTGATAAAAATTTTGAACTCGAAGATAATTTGTTTAAAAAAGGTAAATTTGAACTTCTTGAAAAAGTTCAACATACCTCAAATGTAGAAATTCATTACATTCGTCAAAAAGAACCAAAAGGTCTTGGACATGCGGTTTGGAGTGCGCGTAAGTTTATTGGAAATGAACCTTTTGCGGTGCTGTTGGGGGACGACATTGTAAAAGCTGAAAAACCATGCTTAAAGCAGTTAATTGATCAGTACGATAAAATGCAATCATCTATTATTGGGGTCCAGCAAGTTCCGGAACATGAAACGCATCGATATGGAATCATTGATCCAAGTGGAATCGATGGACGCTGCTACGAGGTTAGCAATTTTGTGGAAAAGCCAACTTTGGGAACTGCCCCTTCAAACTTGGCGATTATGGGACGCTACATTCTTGAACCTGAAATTTTTGATTTTCTTGGTACACAAAGTGCTGGAGCCGGTGGAGAAATTCAATTAACCGATGCTATCCAAAAACTTAACGAAGTGCAGAATGTCTACGCTTACGACTTTGAAGGCAAGCGCTATGATGTGGGTGAAATGCTAGGCTTTTTGCGGACAACCATTGAATTCGCTTTAGATAGCCCCGAATTTGGAAAAGACGTAGAAAACATTATTAAAGAATTAATGGCCGGAAAATCAGCTGCACCACTACTTTAGTTCGGGGGGAACGGTATGAAAATAGCTGTCATAGGAACGGGATACGTCGGGCTAGTAACCGGCGTAAGTTTAGCTGAAATTGGTCATCGAGTTAGCTGTATAGATGTCAACGAAGAGAAGGTTGCAAAAATGCAACAAGGGATATCGCCTATCTATGAACCGGGACTTAGTGAATTAATGACAAAAAATATCAATGAACGGCGGTTGAGTTTTACTAGCAACCATCGCGAAGGGATCCAGCAAGCGGATGTGATTTACATTGCTGTTGGAACTCCTGAAAAAAGTGATGGCTCTGCTGACTTATCCTTTGTGGTTCAGGCGGCGCACAATATTGTTGACTGTATCAATCACAATGTCATCGTCGTCATTAAAAGCACGGTGCCAGTCGGGACAAATAACATGATTAGTGAAATCATGCAATGTCATTTGACCAGTGATATAGAGGTCGAGGTCGTTTCGAATCCTGAATTCTTAAAAGAAGGATCGGCCATTTATGATTCATTTCACGGAGACCGCATTGTTATTGGCGCAAACAGTGAACGCGCAGCTAGCCTAATTGAGCAGATCAATCAGCCGTTCCAGGTACCTGTTTTTAAAACCGATATAAAAAGTGCTGAAATGATCAAATATGCGTCCAATGCATTTTTAGCAACTAAAATCAGTTTTATCAATGAAATCTCTAATATTTGCGAATTATTAGGGGCAGATATCGAAAATGTATCAAACGGTATGGGGATGGATAAACGAATTGGGAGTCAGTTTCTAAAAGCTGGAATTGGTTACGGAGGATCCTGTTTCCCGAAAGATACAAAAGCATTAATTCAAATCGCGGGAAATGTCGAGTATGAATTCGAGTTGCTAAAAGGCGTAGTTAATGTCAACAAAAAACAGCAGGGAATCTTGATTGGAAAGTTAAATGACTGCCTTCCGAATATCCTGGGTAAAAAAATTGCCGTATTGGGACTGGCCTTTAAACCAAATACAGACGATTTACGAGAATCAGCTTCGATTCTTGTGACGACAGAATTAATCAAGCAAGGTGCAGAAGTTGTGGCATACGATCCTATCGCAATGACTAATGCGAAATCCATTTTAGATCCGCTCGTTCAATATGCGGTATCAATTGAAGAAGCTATTGAAAATAGTGATGCCGCATTAATATTGACGGATTGGGATGAATTTAAAAATGTAGATTTAGCAGTATTCAAAAAGATGAAAAAGCCACTCGTTATTGACGGAAGAAATTGTTTCTCTGTAAAGGAAATGGAGAGAAACGGGATTGACTATTATTCAATTGGTAGATCTGTTCCAGCAAAAATAGCTGAAGTGGCGTCCATCTGAATAATAACGAGAATTTATAATGAAAGTGGTGATTCAAATGTCAGTGTCCGCACCTGAAAAAGAAAAAATAGATCTAAATATAAGGTATAGCGAAACGGTATTTGAAAGCGTAAAAACAAATACGAGCAATGGTTATTTGTACACGAAGCGCTTTCTTGATATTGTCGGTTCGCTAGTGGGGCTGATTATGTTGATGCCTTTGTTTCTATTTATCGGTCTGCTGATTAAAATGGAAGATCCCCAAGGTCCTGTATTTTTCAAGCAGAAAAGAGTAGGAAAGCATGGTGGAACCTTTGATATGTACAAATTTCGATCAATGGTCTGCAATGCAGAAGACTTAAAAGCTTCTTTGCAGCAGCAAAATGAAGCTTCAGGGCCTGTATTTAAAATCAAGAGCGACCCACGAATTACTAAAATCGGGAAATTCATTAGAAAAACGAGTATTGATGAATTGCCTCAACTAGTTAACGTACTCAATGGCGATATGACGGTTGTCGGTCCAAGACCCGCGTTACCAGATGAAGTGGCACAATACACAAATTATGAAAAGCAACGCATAAGCGTAACTCCAGGATTGACTTGTTTTTGGCAAGTTAACGGGAGGAGTAATATTAGTTTTCAGGAGTGGGTTGAAATGGATTTGGAATATATTCGCACTCGAAATACAACGATGGATATCAAACTGATTTTTAAAACTATTTTGGTGCTATTCGGCTCGAAAGATGCGTATTGATACATGAACTCACGCTTCAAGCGAATTCCTTAGTTGAATTAGAGACAACCGACGCATGGAATCTACATAAGGTCCTTGCAGAAGAAGATAAGCGATACATCGGAACTCGGGGACATCAATAATTGAGTTGATGTCCCATAGCTGGGTCTACACGAAAAGGGTTGAGAAAGTGAGTATTGGAGCGGTATCATCTTTACGCTTCCCTATTTCTAAATGAAAGGAGGTTTGGCGAAATGATAGAAACGATTAGCTTGCGTGAAATTTATGGGATATTAAAAAATAGAATTCGCTTGATTTTGACTGTCACAATTGTAGCTATGATTATCACGGCATTGGTATCGTATTATTTAGTTACACCCATCTATCAAACATCTACTCAGTTGCTTATTAGTCAACAGCGCGGTGAAGTAGTAGTAGATAGTCAAAGCATCGAAGCCGATTTGCAATTGGTCGCTACATACAGTGAAATTATTAAGAGTCCGGTGATACTCGAGCAAGTGATTAGTCAATTGGGATTAGAAATGTCATTCGAAGAGTTACAAGGAAAAGTGAATGTGGAAATCGCGGAAAGTTCGCAGCTGCTCAATATAATGGTGATGGATGCAGATCCTGCTGTAGCTGTCGGTATCGCAAATAAAACTGCTGAAATTTTTGAAGCTGAAATTATCGAACTAATGAATGTCGATAATGTTTCGATTTTATCACCGGCCGTAGTCACAGAAAGTCAGGCACCCGTATCGCCAAATCCTCCATTAAACATATTGCTTAGCGCAATTGTCGGACTTCTAATTGGTATGGCCATGGCCATGATCTTACGCTATTTGGATACGACACTCAGAAGTGAAGAAGATGTTCAGAACGTTTTAGGAATACCGGTCCTCGGAGCAATTTCACCGATGAATGAAGAAGAGGACATCCCGGCTAATGAGCCGATTGCCTTTAAGCGTAGGGAGGCATAAAAATGGTCGGACAACAGAAGAAATCAGAAGTGAAAAACAGAAAATTGAATACCTTTACTAATCCCAAATCACGCGTGTCAGAGCAGTTTAGAACATTGCGAACGAATATTCATTTTACTTCTCCTGATGGAGATATCCGTTCGTTGGTCGTCACATCGGCTTCTCATTCGGAAGGAAAGTCAACTACGGCTTCGAATTTAGCGATTGTTTTTGCTCAAGAAGGCAAGCAAGTTTTATTCATCGATGCTGATATGAGAAAACCGACTATGCACCATACATTTAATATTGCCAATACAAGAGGGCTTTCAACGGTATTGAGTCGTCAAATCGCATTGAAAATGGCAATTCAGCCTGCTGAAATTAAAAACCTAGACCTTTTGCCATCTGGTCCAATTCCACCGAATCCTGCAGAATTGCTGAGTTCGAATCATATGGATTTTCTTCTTGAACACGCCTTAGACACCTACGATTTACTAATCTTTGATACACCACCCGTATTATCTGTCACAGATAGTGTGATTTTAGCGAATAAATGCGAAGGTACAATTTTAGTGGTGAACTCAGGAAAGACCGAAAAGGCCTATGCGCTTAAAGCAAAAGAAGCCATTACTACTGCGACAAAAGCTCGCTTGCTCGGTGCTGTGCTGAATAATGTCAAAGTTCAACAGGAAAGTGATTATGGGCAGTATTACGGAGTTGAAAGATAGTAGATTCCGAGTAGTTGAACGGTGAAATTCTATTCTGCTGACTCTGTACCAAAGCACTAAGCTTTAAAAGTAACTTTTCTATATATACGAGTTAATTTCATAATTCCGAGCCCTTGCGGCTCTAAGTGTAATATCTCAAGAAAATAGAGCACCTCCCCAAATCCTGTATAATGGTAGTCACCACAACATACACAAACAGGAGGGAAAGCGCTCTA
>NZ_JASISN010000015.1:0-73454 GCF_030063085.1 Planococcus sp. S3-L1
TTTCGTCTAAATGAAAAAGAGTTTCTTCCATTAGTGTCTTCATCTTGTTCAGCGACCTTTCAAGTTTTTGGTATTCCTATACCCGGAAACCAATAAAAAGAAGCATCACCAAAAAAGCGTAAGAACCCTAACAAGTAGACCATTTCACACACAAAACATTGAATAAATTAAAGGTTTCGGGGGTAATCACTGATGAATTTTGTGCTTATATTTGGTCCTCAAGCAGTTGGTAAAATGACTGTTGGCCAAGAGTTAGCAAAAGTAACTGGATTAAAACTATTTCACAACCACATGACCATTGAATTACTTGAGCCATTATTCAACTTCAGTCCTGATATGTGGAGGTTATCAACTTTATTTAGAACGGAAATTTTTAAGACAATAGCTAAGAGTGATTCAGAAGGCTTGATTTTTACTTATGTATGGGCTTTTAACGAACAAGAGGATTGGGATTTTGTAGACGATATATGTGAAATATTTAAATCTAATGGTGCTGATGTTTATTTTGTAGAATTAGAAGCCGATATCGACACAAGACTGCAACGAAATAACAGTCCAAATAGACTTGATAACAAGCCTACTAAGAGAAACGTTGAATGGTCAGAAAACGAACTAAAAGAGTCAATGAAAACCCATAGATTAAACTCCACAGAGGGCGAAATTAGGAATGAAAATTACATTAAAATTAACAACTCCAATTTGAGCGCTTCTGATGTTGCTAGAATGATTTCAGAGAAATTTGAAATATAGTCCTCATGTGAATGATCTTAATCTATTATGGCGACTGTTGAGCGAGCAGTTTCAGAAAAGAATTGCTATTGAGCAAGTGAACACGAAAGAAAGCTTGTATCGAAAATATGAATATTACATAGTGCATCCCAAAAGTTAGAGTTCAAATCTAATTTTCGAGGTGTTATTACATGGAAAAAGTTTCTATAGAGTAAACGAAAATAAATGGTCGGATATGAAAATAGTATCGACAATCCTCTGCTGCTTATACTTACTTTTCCTAAAAAACTGCAGCAATGCTTATTTTTCGACCTTATGAGATATAACGCACTCTAATTGCTATTTTGTTGTGTTTTTCAAATTGATCTTTTTTACTCCGAATCATTCATATTTTCCCTTTATAACAGATTTTTTTGATGAAGTTTTGAAATATAAAGAAAAGAGAAGAAGATTGTCGCCTTCTTCTCTTCATATTAGGAACCATCATTTTTGATAATACAATCTGTACCTGACCACTAATTTTGAAATTCTAGTTGATATTCACGCTTCTCTTGCCTACCAGAATATAAACCAAATATCCGATTATATTAAAAAAAGCAAAAGCAATAATCCAAGCAACATTCAATCGTTTATGATGGTAGGCATTGATCGTTGCCCAAATTGTGAATAGTGTTGCATAGATGGCTAATCCTGAAAATAAAATAATCCCCATCCAGCTGCCGATAAGTCGTGTTTCCATTTCAACGTACCACTTATTTCCCCCACCACTTCCATAAGGATAAAAGTTCGCTAGTAGCCAATCTGGAGACCAAACAGACTTACTGTATTGATACTCAGGTTTTGCATTCTCTACGTAACCAAATACGGAATTTACACCTACACCACTGACATTATAGATTTTAACTTCTGAGATTTGATCTGTTGCATCGATTAAGGCAGCAATTTCTGTTTTCATTGAATCGGTAAGTGAACTTTGGCTTCTTAAAACTTCGTGTACAGCTGTAGCAACTTCGGAATTCTCAGAAGCATTTTCATTTTCGTATGCAGAAATCAATCCAAATGCCACAATACTTAACAGTAGAACTGTTATGGCTAAATATAAAATCCAATTAGCAAATATTCGTTGTGCCTTAAACAATTGACCAACTATCGAACGCATTTCTTGTTCTCCACCAAAACGTTCAATAGCAAGTTGAATTGCTTCTTTCTCTGATTTCCCTTCTTGTTTCAACTCGTGAACTGCTTCTAACAAGTGGCTTTTCATTTCTTTTTTTGATTCATTAATCTCTTTTTTATTCCCACCGACACCCTGATACACTTCCTCAACATATGCTTCTATTTGTTTCATCCCTGTTCTCCCCTTTCTAAAAATAAATCCATAAGTTTTTTAACAAATTCCCACTCTGAACGTTTTTCTTCAAATCCTTTTTCACCTAAAGATGTGAGTTTATAGTATTTTCTTCTTCCTCCTGGTCCTTGTTCGTCGCCCCAGTAAGATGTGATCCATTCCTTTTTTTCTAATCGTTTTAAAGACAAATATAAGGTCCCTTCTTTTAATTCGAATTGATCTTCGCTTTTTTCACGGACGATTTTAGCGATTTCATACCCATACATATCCCTGCCGTGTAAAAGAGAGAGAATTAATGTATCAATATGGCCTTTCAATACTTCTTTATTAATTTCCATTTCCACACCCCTTTACATTATTTTATTTCAAACTACTATATAATACAAGGTATTATTTTTTTCGAGTTTTTTAGTACGTAAGTTTCGAAAATCCTCTGCTTTCATAACCGAATGGTATATTTATAGAAAGCATTCACAAACAGGAATGTTAATGTCATGGCTAACTGGTATGTTGGTTTAACTAACGTTGTGGTTAAGAAAGTTTAAATGACCATTTCCGGACTATATTTGCAACTTGCTTGAGCTTTGAAGGGACACTAAAACGAATGAGGGGCGTGTGAATGGAATGGTCTATCTAGGTGATAAGCCACTACTAGTAGGAAAGACAGTTATTCTTAGACCGTTTAGGGATAAGGACTTTCCTTTTATAGAGGAATGTTTAAAGGACCCAGAAGTATTAAAACTGACAGGGAGCGACTCGGATTTTAATCAGGAAGCGACTCTCCATTGGTACAATACAAGAAATAGACAAACGGATCGCTTGGATCTTGCTATTGTTGATCCATCCCAGGACTTCTTAGTAGGAGAAGTGGTGATCAATGCATACGATGAAAAAAATCATAGTATGAATTTCAGGATTCTCATCGGACCAAGAGGGAGAAATCAAGGGTTGGGAACGGAAGCGACTCGACTGACCATTAATTATGTATTTGAAAATACAACACTCAATCAACTAACTTTAAGCGTTTTTGACTTTAATCCAAGAGCCAGGCATGTATATGAAAAGGTTGGCTTTGTACTATCTAGCATTGATAAAAACGATCTAGAGTTCGAAGGCGATTGGATTGACTCTATTAATATGAAGTTAACAAGAGAGAATTGGCTCAACAGAAAAAAGTGATAACATATTAGCAAAAACTAATTCACTACTCAAGATCTGAAGGAGACGAAAAAATGACAGTATTCCCCAACGATGAAGATGGACAAGTATTAAAAATGTTATCTAAACAAGGCGTTGACTTTACAGAACCACATAATATTGATTTTGTGATTGCAGTTCCAGCTAAAAAGAACGGTAAAGCAATTTTAGAAACTTTAAGAAGTGAAGGATTTAATTGTGAATTAGAACAAGATGAGGAAACTGAAGAATGGACTTGTTACTGTTTTATAACGATGCTTTTGAAATACGAAGAGATAGTTGATATACAAAAACGACTTGACGAATTAAGTAAACCTCATGATGGCTATACAGAGGGATGGGGACTCATGGTTAACTAAACGGCTGTTTAAAAAGAATAGTCGGATAGGTGTGAGCCCTTAAAGCTAAATTTTTAGTTTATGCAGCTAATTGGTTGGCGTGAGCTCGGTATTTCACTGGGATCATACCGGCCAATTTTTGTTGATGCGCTCGGTATTGTAGTAGAAAATGAGATTAGTATCGACAATCCTCTGATTTCTATACTTAAGTGGTATATTTATAGAAAGAAAGTACAAATAGTGTTGTTGACATTATGGATTACTGACATATGAGTTCAAGTAATTATATTATTGCAAAAGTTTAATCTTCAACAAATAAACAAATTTGAGGAGGGAATTTCATCAAAAAGATATATGTAATAAGTTCTTTGATAATTATTGTTCTGGCAAGTACGTTGATTCTCTGGTACAAAAAATATTTCGGGCTAACAAGTGATGCTTATGAAAGTGCATTAAATAGTTTTATAGTGAGTTTAGTAGTTCTTGCTGTTACTGTTATAGTTATTAACTTCTTGTTTAGTCACCATCATGAAAAACTTAATAAAGCAAAAGAAAAAAAAGGATTATCTTCAAGTATTGAAAAGTTCGCATGATAGCTTGGTTAGTCAATTCAAAATTTATATTATTACATTTGTAACTAAAGAAATGGCTGTCACTTCATATGATGAGAATGACAATATAAAGTTCAATATAGAGCTTACTGATTTGAGAAATCAGCTTGATACATATGTATCAAAAGACTTTTTCACAAAAAATATTCTTATTACTACACCAGGTGTAGAGGAGTTATTTACTTTTGATACTCTTAATCAAAGCCATACAGATTGGCTCTCAATTAATAACAAGGTAATTTTAGGTAATATTCATAAGTATTTAATGCTCTATTCTAAATTAATGCCCAATGAAATATTAAAGTTATTAATTGAAATAGAGTTAGCTATAACTCAAAAAGAAGTTTTTATGGTTCCAAATATGGAAAGCCTTCAAAATGAATTAAATACAAGAATGCTTGCGGATAATGCATTAGAAGTAGTCAAAAAACAGCTTGCTGAAATAATTAATAAAATTATTGAATTTGAAAAAAGCGTTTAAAAAAAGAGTGGCCGTGGCTACTCTTTTTGTTTGTGCTATTCCCTTTGCTTTAGGTTTAAGGTGGGGGCAGGTTTCATTTTGTAAATTTATATGGAGTAAGTGAAACCAAACGAAATTTTTGGCGCGGATATGAGAACAGTATCGACAATCCTCTAATACGATTAGCAAAAAGCAGACAGTCAACCCTGTTAGCAGCAGCTTGATTGCTTAATCTAATAAAATAGCGTCAATAAGCGATTTCAATTGATATCATCCAAAATTCAAACTCTCCTTCGGATAGCATTGAAAATCCCACTGCCAGTCTGGCAGTGGGATTGATTTATAGGCTGATAGATCCGGAAGGGGAATTGCTTTGCTGCCCACTCATACGGATGAGAATATCAATCGCGGACAGATCTGGTAAATCAGAAACAAATTTTTTAGCACTTTCGAAGTCACTAAAAGCAAAGGCCTGCAATTCCGTTTCAATCACCCAACCTTCATCTTCCCACGTGATTAAGTAAACACGCACAATGGGCTGGGTAGCCGTTTTTTTATAATTTCCCCCTGCAATAACCACTCCAGTATTTGGTTGCATCGGACTGATCAATGTCTCGATTAACACCAGTCCATCCAGTTCTTTTGGCAATCTCATTTTATTTTTCATAGTGTTCTCCCTTTCTTTGCTGCAGTTGTTTTTAATAGATTACCGAATACAGGGAAAGAGCACAAAAAGTCGTTTTGGATGTTTCAACCGGGCAAACATCACGTTTGAGCGTTTGAATGAGCTTCTTTGCATTGAAAAATAGGTATTACATATGATTTTTCTATCGAAAATACTTTATGAACACAACTAACGAAAGAATAACCGCCTTAAATGATTAATTGTATATGACTAGTTATAGAACCCACCACGCCTCTTCACAATGTGGACCACGGTGGGTCGTTTTATTTCTAGATCTTGGTTTCTATTTTTTTGCATTTACACGTAATTAGTATAAAATTGTAGTATAAACGCAAAAGAAGGTGATCACAGTGTCCTACACAACACAACTCCTTGAATTGATTGATAGGCAAGATGGACTCGTCTTGACAAGAGATGCTGAAACAGCAGGAATTCCGCGGTATTATTTAACGTTATTGGCCCGTGAAGGGATCATTGAGCGCGTAGGTCATGGGGTCTACTTGACCCCTGACACATTCGAAGATGACCTGTATATGCTACAGGCACGAAGTCCACAACTCATTTTTTCTCACGAAACGGCTCTGTATTTACACGATTTGACGGATCGGGACCCTATCTCGTATTCCGTTACTGTGCCAACAGGCTATCATAACCGACTCCTCATGAATAATGACTTACAGGTTTATACGGTAAAAAAAGAATGGCATGAGCTTGGGGTAACAGAATCTTCTACAGTTTATGGCCGGCAGATTCGTCTATACAATGCCGAACGTACCTTATGTGACCTGTTCAGGCAACGGAACAAAGTAGATGCTGACCTATTAAACGACAGCATGAAGCGTTACTTAACGCGGAAAGAAAAAAATATTCCGCAGCTGCTGCGCTATGCTGATCTATTCCGGGTTTCTTCCCCGATTCGAAAGTATGTGGAGATTCTCTTATGAAAAGTTCTAGACAAGTGAAAGACCTCATTAAAAATATGTCCAAACAACGTGGAATTCACGCGCAGCTTCTTTTGCGGAATTACATGTTCGAACGCTTACTGGAGCGTATCGCCCATTCGGATTTCAATCAACATTTTGTACTAAAAGGCGGCGTCTTGGTAGCTTCTATTATTGGTGTTGATTTGCGTTCCACTATGGATATGGATGCAACAATCCAAGGGTATCCCGTGAACCAGGATGCGATTGAGAAAGCCTTCTTGGATATCGTGTCCATTTCCCTCGAGGATGGCGTCATCCTGAGTTTAGAAAAGGTGGAACCGATTCGTGACGAAGCAGATTACAACGGCTTCCGTTTATCTATATTGGCGCAGCTCGATCAAGTTCGGCTTCCCTTAAAGGTTGATTTGACCACTGGAGACAAAATCACACCGAAGGAAATAGAATACCAGTATCAGCTTTTGTTGGAAGATCGGAAAATCGAGGTACTCGCCTATCCAATTGAAACAGTCCTCGCTGAAAAGCTCGAGACGATGATTACAAGAGGCACAACTAATACCCGACTTCGGGATTTTTATGATATTTATGCGCTACTCGAAACCAAAAAAGCCGGCTTCAATAATGACCTGCTGCAAAAAGCATTCCTCTCTACTGCCAACCACCGCGGATCTGAAAGATTGCTAAAAGATGGAGAAGCTATTCTAAACGAAGTCTTTCAGAGCGATTATATGGAACA
This sequence comes from Planococcus sp. S3-L1, assembly GCF_030063085.1. Taxonomy (NCBI): domain Bacteria; kingdom Bacillati; phylum Bacillota; class Bacilli; order Caryophanales; family Caryophanaceae; genus Planococcus; species Planococcus sp. S3-L1. Next base: position 7,046 of record NZ_JASISN010000015.1, read on the forward strand.
ACTGTGGACTCGGTATCAGCAACAGTATCCGTATGCTACCGATATTAATTGGAAAGCCATCGAAAACGCCGTATTACGGTTGTGGAAAATGAGCATTCAATAAAAATAATGAAAGCTGAATTTCCCTTATTTGAGGAAGAGTTGGCTTTTTTTGAAAATCTTCTTTTGTTCTTTAAGTCATTCCTCTATTTTTATAATCTAATGTTATATTTATGACAAGAATTCGCTGAATTATATAGAAGACTACTAAAATGAAACGACGCTATTTGATGAAGTTGCAATGTGGCTGTTGATGTTATGGATTTCTTAGAAGATAGATAGCTCTAAAACTTACGAAGGTGGAGATTAGTCGTGAAAAAGAAATTCCCAATTATTGAAACAGATAGATTAATCTTACGAGAGGTAATAAAAGAAGATTCAGCTGATATGTTCCTCTATCTATCTGATAAAGAGGTAATGAAACATATGGGGCTAGAACCTTTTCAGACAGAAAAAGAGACACTTGATGAAATTGGCTGGTACCAAAAAATATTCAAAGAAGCCACAGGAATTAGATGGGGAATAACACACAAAGAAAATGGAAGAGTTATTGGAAGTTGTGGTTTTTTTAATACGCATCCCGAGCATTCCCGAACTGAGATTGGTTATGAATTAAGTAAAGAGTATTGGGGTAAAGGCATTGCCAGTGAAGCATTGGAAGCTATCATTCTTTATGGGTTTCAACACTTCCAATTAGAACGAATTGAAGCATTAGTCGAGCCTGCTAATTCAGCTTCATCAAAATTGTTAGAGAAAAACGGATTTAAACGGGAAGGATTACTAAGACACTATGAATTTACTTGTGGTAAATTCGATGATTTGTATATGTACTCTATCTTAAAAGGTGACATCATCAAGACTTACAGTTGAAAAGATATTTTTTCAACTGTAAGAAATAGGGTATTAGATTTGATGAAAAAGTAAATTGAATTACTTCGGTCTCTTTTACATACTTAACACTTGCTAGCCAATGGGTCATCAGCCATCCCCCATCTTCACGAGGAATTTCTACTACTTTAGACAGGAGCTCATCGATAATTTCTTTAAACTGTAAATCACTGTTTAAGCCTTCTAACTCAAGAAACCTATACAATTCATCGATAGGAAGTTCATAGGTTTGATCTTCTTGGTCAGTTTTATTTACCAAACCCGCTACTATGAAAATAATCTTCTTCTCCATTTCAGTCAGCGCATTTCCTTGGTATATTTCCATCATATGTTTTCCTTCACTAGTCATCTGATGTTCCAAAATAAAAACCCCCATTCGTTTCCCCTTTTTTAAAAAACTAAGTTTACCTTGTTTGGTAAAACAAAAAATAATGTACTTCGCTTATCCTACTCTATTTATTCATTTTGAAGTTACTTATAACGTTCAAAAACAAGCTTTAGAGCCGATGTAAGCGACATAGGGGTAACACCCAACAACTCCACCATTTCGTCGAAAGACTTCTCCTGGACCTTATACAAGTCATAAATATAAGCCATCCGAACCTCTTCCGTCTTAAACCGCTCGGGTAGCAGCCTAGTTAAGCCCAAATAAATCTCTTTCATATTGTTCCGCAAATAATCGGGGCCATACTTTTTATCGGATGCAACCAAATAATCGTGTTCTCGAAACAAAGCCCTCTCCATCGCCTGTACAATCACAGCAACTTCCGCGGAATCTTCGAAAATTAGCTGCCAAAAAACATCTTGGGACGTCACAAAATTCATTTCTATTCGATCCCCTAAATCACGAAAATGCCTGCCTTGTAACCGTTCAATCTCCCGCATCCGAAATCCAGCCATCGCAAACAAAAAATAGAGCTTAGCATTCAATGTCAAAGTCGAGTGCTGCAGCACCTTTTTCTTCTCCTTCGCAAAATCTGAATATAAAAGTGTAGCCGGTTGCTTCTCTATCACTAATGCATATTCAAATTTAGGCATAAAATCAACCGGTACTTTCCCTACTTTCCAAAGATAATGAAAATACTGACGAATATGGTACATTTTCCGCTTAACTGTACTCGCCTTTAACCCTTTGTCCTTTTCCTGATCTAAAAATGCCCGAACATCAGCCGGTTTGATTTCATAAGGCTCCAGCTGCTTGTTATTCCGAAGATTAACAAAACGAACAAATGCCTTCAATAATTCCAGTTCAGTCACCAATGTTACAGGAGAAATGCCTTCTTTTAATCGATACGCTTCATAACCACCTAACATCCAGTCTCCCCTGCCTTTCTTTTCATCTAGTTTAACAGGATAAAAGAAAATTCCCCAAATCAATCCTTCAAACGAAAAGAAAATAACAACTGCAAAACAACCCTATAAAATCAAACACGTATACAGATATGTATTGGCAGACTGGACACTTACGAAGAATTGAATTTTTTTCCAGTTAAAGACACGTTCTCAGGGAATTTTGTCAGCAATGTCAACTGATGTTCAAGTTCCCATAAGGCACTAGCATTCTCAGGTGATCCATTTAGTAACGTAAGGGCCTCATAATACAGGGAACGATGTTGTTGGTTGTATTCAAGCGCACACTGAAGAAGCACGGCGACCGAGGTCAATCCGGTCTGTGCACTTCGCCCTTTTCCGATTCGTTTGATGAGAAGTTTCTTGGATTTACGGATAACTTCGTTGAACGTGCTTCGGGACATTCCGATTGCTTCACATACTGTCTTCTGTGTAGTCCATACAATTGGCTGGATCGTACTGGTTTCCGACTGGATATACGCCAGCAGATCATCTTCCCACTCTGCGTAGTGGCTGCGGACCCGATCCTTTCGTTTCTTCTTGAATTTGTGCCAGCCTCCCAGATGATTCGTGACCGGTACTTCCTTTCCTGGAAGCCATGTTTCCAGAAGTTCTTGGATATAGATCTGGCTTGCCCCTTTGAAACGGCCCTTGTAGGCACTCTTAACAATTTTTTGAACCTCACTGTGGCGTACAGGTACTTCCAGGGATGAATTGTATTGATCCAGCAGGTCCAGTGTTTCCCCTACCTCGTTTCCTGCGCTGTAACAGGCCAGAGCAAGCGTATACATAAGGTTGTCACGCCCAATTTGCCCATGACTTCCTTTTACATGACGTGTGGCCACTAATTCCCGGAACCATTCGGTCTGTGTCGGATTCAGCCCCTCCCCTTTCGATTCCACGACAAATAATCCACGGTTTTGGTCATCGTCCTGTCGTTTTGACCAGCCAATCAGGTGGTGCATGGAAAAGACCATGTCTGCGGAAAACCAGCGGACGTTTTCTTCATTGGGCATGCGGAAAAAGCCAAAGTCATTGCAGGATAGATCGACTCCCTGTAGGACCTTCGCCAAACTGCGCCTGATATTCTCAGAAATCCGTTTGGCTACCTTCAGTCCGCGGTAGTCGTTCTGATTGCTGATGAATAGCGGTGTTTCCAGCACAAAATAGACCTGAAAGCCTTTTGGGGTCTCCAGGATGAGTGTGGGGATTCCGACGCTGTGATCGAGCGCAGCGGTTAGAATTTCCGTATACGGTTGTTTTTTCGTATCGATGTCAACAACGAAGGTATTGATTTGCTGTAGGTTCTTTTCTGTGTGTCCCTTGAGGTGCCGTCTTTCAACATCACTGTACCCCAAGTAGTTGTGTACATTGGGAGTCCAATGCGAAAGTTCAACAAAATCCTCCAAGAGAGTCTCTTTCGAGGTAACCACATACCCTCTAACACCTCCTGGTGTCGATAGATCTTCTTTAGATCGGGTCACAGAGATTGCACCTTTTTTATGTTTCTGCGTTTTCTTGTGCTCATTAGTGACTTGAGGAAGGGTTGCGGAAGAATACCTTTGCTTATATGTATGAATTCCTTCATGCAGAAGTAAATCGAAAATATTATTCATCTTTACCACAAAGCATTCCCCTTCCCCATTCAATATCGACTCTACTAAACTTCTCTATAGTTCATAAACTAAAGCAAGGAACCTACTCTGTAAATAGCTTGAAATCAAGTTTTGAGTACATACAAAAGTAGATATTTCTACTTTTCTACCTGTGTGAGAATGAATCCTATTCTCGCATAGGTAGATATTTCTACTTTTCTACCTGTGCGAGAGTGAATCCTATTCTCGCGCAGGTAGATATTTCTACTTCTCTACCTGTGTGAAAATGAACTCTATTCTCGCAGAGGTAGATATTTCTACTTTTCTACCCGTGTGAGAATGAATTTTATTCTCGCACAGGTAGATATTTCTACTTTTCTACCTCTGCATATATAAATTAAAAATAATTTTAAGAAAAATAGATCGAAACATCCATTTAACAGCCTAAAAACAGACCACTTTTTTAAAAGATTATAACAAAAGTAGAAATATCTACTTTTGTTATAATGAATATTAATCTCGCAGAGGTAGATATTTCTACTTTTCTACTTGCGTTAGAACGAACTCCATTCTTGCAGAGGTAGATATTTCTACTTTTCTACTTGCGTTAGAACAAATTCCATTTTCGCAGAGGTAGATATTTCTACTTTTCCACTTTTGTTATAATGAATCTCATTCTCGCAGAGGTAGATATGTCCACTTTTCTACCTGTGTAGGGAACAACCCCTAAATATTACATTTATATTACATTTTATTTTTAATTCTCACAAACTTCTACTTGTGTTATTATCAGAACTATACAGAAGTAGAAGTTTGCTAGGTAGAAGTTTGTAGTAATAAAAAATCTAGGAGGAATAATAATGACAGCTAAAACAATCGTTGTTGGAAATTTTAAAGGGGGAGTGGGTAAAACCAAGGTCTCGGTCATGGTAAGTTGGGAATACGCAACTATACATAAAAAGAAGGTTCTTCTCGTCGATATGGATCCACAAGGGAATGCCAGCACTTTGATTGCTCGTTCAGCAGGAATTGAAGAGATTGGTCAAACCATTTTCGATGGTTTTAAGAACAAAAATCTCCAAGATGTTGTTGTGAATGTTTCTGAAAATCTTGATTTGATTCCCGCAGCCGTATCATTTAAAAACTTTTCAAAGTTTCTATACCAAAACTATCAGAATGATTTAGAACAAATCACTTTATTGAAAACGCTTTTAGAGCCTCTAAAAGCAAACTACGACTATATTTTTATTGATGTGCCACCGACAATTAGTGACTATTCAGACAATGCTATGATGGCTTCTGATTATGTTCTTATAATATTGCAAGCCCAAGAGCTATCATTGGAAGGTGCAGAAACCTATGTATCCTATTTGCAGTTTATGGCAGATGAATACGAAGCCGATATTCAGGTTCTAGGAGTATTGCCAGTTCTTTTGCGAGCTGGGGGACGTGTTGACATAAGTACTGTTGAACGGGCAACTGAACTTTTTGGTGAAGACAATGTTTTTAAGAATGTTATTAAACACTTAGAACGTTTAAAAGCTTGGGATATGACCGGAATTAAAAATGAAGATCACCATGACAGAAAAGCACATCAAACCTTTTTAGATGTCGTCGATGAAATAGAGGAAAAACTCGAAAGGCTAGAGGAGGAAAATATCGATGTCTGAAATCTCAAAGAAAGGTCCTTTAATTAAGAAAAAGACAAGAGCTAATACGCTTGAAAGACCAAAACCAGTAGTAATAAATAGCCAAAACGATTTTAAATTCAATAATACACCATCAACTCCAACCAAACCGGTGGACAAAGAATCTACAACTAAACAAAACATTATATCGGCTCCGTCAATTGAGAATAAGTCGATGATCCCTGTTCCCGAAACAATAGCAAGACAGCCCCGTAAAACAAAGTCCATTGTTGGAAAAAATAATAACGTAAAATCCATTAAAGTTCCACAAGATCTTCACATTCAAATTGGAGTACTTGGAAAGTTCATGGACGAAAATAAAACCTATGCTATTATTTCAGAGCTTGTTGAGTATTATACAAAAAATGAGTTAACTGATCGACAGCAAAAGCAGTTTGAATACATGACAGATTTCTTTAATGAAAATGAAGAGTAATATTATTTAGCAAAAAGAGTTATTCACACACTCATTCTAACAAATATCTACCTAACAAAAGTGGATATTTCTACTTTTGTTAGGTAGATATTTCTACTTCTTTTAGATAATCTTTTAATTAATTAATCTAAAGTATGCTAGCATGCTGATATGCTCGTATATATCTGCTGAATAGTAAAACATATAACTTTGAACTATTAAGTGAACTATTATCTTGGATTAAAAATGAAAAAATTAGAATGAACTTCAAACAAATTTATAACAAACTAAAAGGGCTGAGAATCATTTCTCAGCCCTTTTAGTTTGCTCTATTATTTAACAAATATATATCTGTAAATTTTTACTTAGTCAGCAACGTGTTTAATCTTCAAACATTTTATGATTAAAAAACTCCGATAATGTCATTCCAAAACCATGAGCTATCTTTTTAATGGTACTAATTCGTGGAAACTTAGATCTACCAGCCATGATTTCAGATATGGTTGATTGTTTCACGCCAGAGCGTTTAATCAATTCATTGGTTGTCCATCCTCTTTCAGTCAGTAGCTGCTGGATACGAGTCGTTACGGCCTCATCAATTTGCATACAATACCTCATCTCATTCACATTCTAATCATTATCTTGAATTTTCAGACGCCATAGGATTCGCATGTCATTAAGAAATCTTTAATCCAAGATATTTTACCATCAAACAAGAAGTGCTAACAATGGTAATAGACCTTTTTCAAGAAAAAAGATCAAAAGTTAAAAATGATCAGATGGTCATTGCGAGGGGGGTGTATTCTCCTACTTCCTACACTCGAGAACTTCCTATTTTTAAAAAATTGTTACTTTTAACTCTCTTATCCAATCGTTTCTTTTGCTGAATTCGATAAACAGCTTTCTTCTAAAAATCCTACTAGTATGATTTCCCCCTACTTTTGTATCAGTATACCGATATTATTAACAGTATACTGTTGAAATAATATCGGTATACTGATAGACTCTGACTAATCAACGATGATCCGCATCATACACCAGAAGGGAGGGGGAGTAGATGTCGGTATGGTTTGGCGACTGGATCAAGGAACAGCGGGTGGCACTCGGTATTTCTCAGTCTGAGTTATCTGATAGGACCGGCAATCAGATTCCTCAAAGCACCATCAGCATGTGGGAGCAGCGGAAGAATGAAAACCCGTCCGCTCAAAATGTACGGCTGGTAGTGGAATCACTGGGAATTCCCATAAGGAATTTCCCTTGGGAATCTATCCTCTTCAAGGATAAGAACACGGAAGCGAGGGATCACCAGATGGCAGAGAGGTTTTATCTATACGATTTAGCGTCAGCGTCCAGTTTAAAAACATTCGAGGGAAAAACGTATGAATTGAAGGGGGTAGTCGGTGTGGAGAAAGAATCCGGAGACGTTCGTCATATCACGGATCTCTATTATCGCACGCGCTCAGTGATTTCCGAAAAACGGCTGCTGGCCAAACGAAAGAATCAGCACGATGACTTGATAAAAATAGCAGGCATCAAAAAAATTAAGTAAGTCAGTAGCACACCCTTAAGAACAGTAAGCAACACCCAAACAACTTCATAGTTCGTGTCTGTCGCAGATGGCAACTTGCGGTATGGATATACGACGAAATGGTTTGGCCAAAGTCGCCTAAAATTGGCTGTTGTTCCGTTGCCAGATTATAGTTCTTGGTCACCTAAAAACCTTGTGCGCTGCAGCTATAGGCTGCAGAGAGTTAGCGAATGAACCTGCTATAAATTCGCCGAACATTACTGTTCTTAAGGGTGTGCTACTACCTACCAAATCGAAAGGCGGTTTTAGAAATGGCAGCAACAAAAGAGCAAAAAGAACTGAAGACCAATGCCGAGCACCTTCTTGCTTATAACGGCAAAAATTACGACGATTGGTTAGAGGAGAAACATCAAGAAGTGATTGCTGAAAACATTCCGTTGTTAATGAACCTCTTGAAGAAAGAACGGAAAGCCGCAAGTCCTGGCACAGGTTCACAAAACTAAGAGATAAACGGCAAAGGAGGGGTTCAAATGGATGGATTAATCGAAACGGGTTTAAGTATATTGGAATGGGCCCAACGATTGGGGTTGATTGCTGCAGCTATCGCTTTTTGTATCGGCGGGTTCACGTTGATGCTAGGCGGAGATCGCGGACGTGGGAAAGCCATCGGTTGGTTTATCGGTGCAGCCGTCGGATTGGTCATTGTGATGGGAGCCTACGGACTTGCAGAAGGCATTGACAGTAACATTAAATTTTAATAAATACAGAGGAAGAGCCGCTCCGGAATGAGTGGCTTTTTTCTATTAACTGGCTAAAGGAGAACTGTTCCATGTTAAAGATATTATTTATAGGCGCACCAGCCGACGCCATCGCGAATCATGAAAAGATGGACTTGGGCCAAGCGGTTGCACTGACGCACGAATTGGAATTGACGTACCGCAACGAACAGCGAGAAGCCGCTGCTGAGTTTTTTGTGATTGGGAAAGACGGTCTCGATCTTTATAAGGGCGTGTTCAACTTCGGCTCCTATAATTACCCGAATATTTACCATCAAATCAAAGACAAAACGACAAAAATTCGTGTCGACAAAGAAAAACAGGCGGACAAGCTTTTTTTGCTGGAACAGCTTGAAAAGCTAACGCCAGAAGAATTCAAGAAAGAAGAGAAAATAGATCGCGCACTGATCAACGTCGATAAAGATCGCATTTCTCGATTAAAGAAGTGGCAGCGGGTCACGGTGTATTCACTCACCGCTGTCTTAGGAGTGGGATTGCTGTTCTTCGGAGTTTTGTACTTCCTGCAGAAAGCCCAATATGAGGAGGCTCTAGAGGAAGGGCGTAGCATTGTCAGTCAGCAGGAGGAAACCATTGAAACCTATGAGTACGGTCTTTTAGGAGAAGAGGCGATATTCCTAACATCCCTCGAGGCAAAAGAGGAATTAACCGAAAGTCAAAAACGAATCCTAGCTACTCTTTATTTAAAGAAGAGCGAATTTGAAAAAGCTGTCCAAATCATAGAAGATACCGTGTATGTAGAAACACTCATCCTGAAGAATCTGCAATTGGACAAAGCGGAAAAGATCCAGAAAATCAACGAATTTAACCAACTGTACCCCACAAACGAAGCGCGATTCGATTTGGCTTACTTTGAAGGGGATTACAAACTAATGATGAACCTTCCTTCGATTAACATGACGGTTGAACGTTCTGAAATGAAAACCTACGGTCTCCTGAAGCTCGGGAAAATCGAAGAGGCAAAAGGAGAACTGAATAACAACAACAGCGACGAGTTAAAGCAGAAAATCGATTTACACGAGGTGCTGATTGCCGAAATCAAAACCCTTGAGACCAATTTAGCAGATGCAAAAAAAGCTTCTAAAAAGGATAACAAGGCGATTAAAGCCCTCAGTGCGGAATTGAAAAAGAAAAAAGAGGAACTGGCTGCACTATAACTGAAGAGGGGAGGCAATTAGCGCATGTTCAATAACCGTTTTACCTTTTATCTGAAAAAGATGGGGATTCCATTGTCGATCCTAGCCGGTTCATTCACATTCTTTTTTCTTACACTGAACTTTCTGGTGAATGTGGTGACCGAAGTATTCCAAAAAACACTTGGCACCGGTAATTTACTTGAACCCGAACCGGTCAATCTGGCAACATCCATGATTTACAGCTTTCCGTTCCTGGGTACAACGTCGGTTGTCTATGGCGTGCTTTTCCTGGTTTCATTCACAGCGGCTGCAGTCCTGGTCTTCAAATACATCACAAACTATGGTCAAATTAAGAAAGAACAAAAGGGCAGTGCCCGTTTTACCACGTTTAAGGAAATCCAAGACCAATACCGAGATGTTCCCGAAAAAGAGGAGCGGTTCAACGGGAGTGGCGGGGTGCCCGTAGGTCGCTATAAAAAAAGACTCTTTATCGACGACAGTCCGGTAAACAACATGGTAATTGGGACAACGCGAAGCGGGAAAGGCGAAACATTCGTCTTTTCGGCCATCGACATTTACAGCCGCGCAGAACAACAAGCCAGCATGATTTTGAATGATCCGAAAGGGGAGCTGTATGCTGCATCTAAAGACACCCTCGAAGGGCTTGGCTATCACGCGGAAGTATTGAATTTGATGAATCCGATTCAAAGCATGTCTTACAATTTGCTGCAGCTCACGATCGATGCGTTCATGGAGGGTAATTTTTCGTTATCGCAACAATATGCCCGCTCTGTGGCCTTTATGCTCTATCACGATCCGAAAGCGAAGGATCCCTTCTGGGCGAACTCGGCAACGGATTTATGCACCGCGCTGATTCTGGCGTTATGCGAGCAATGCAAAAAGGAGCAAGAAAAGATCAACATGTACAATGTAGCATTGATGCTCTCGGATTTGGGCACGCGGATGATGAAAAATGAAGACGGGGAGGAAGTCAGTGCCCTGGATGATTTCTTTTCCAAGTTTCCAGAAAATCATCCGGCTAAAATGCAGTACGCCACCATCAACTTCTCCAGCGGACAAACCAGAGCCAGTATTTTGGCCAACGCGAATGCCAAACTTGGTGTTTTTACGCTCGATGGTACGGCTAAACTGACCTCCCGAAATTCATACGACATGTCCAAGATCGGATTTTCGCGCTGGATCAAAGGAAAGGCCGCTCCCGATACACGAATCCATGTGACCTTTTCTGGCAATAAAAGAGCGACGATTCGAACGGATGCGGATGGCATGTTTACGTTATTCCATAAGAACCCGTTACAGGTTGGTGATTCCTTTACGATCACGGCTGAAAAAAAGGTAACCGTGGTGAACATCACCGGATTGATTACGCGAGAACGGAAAGATGAAGTGAAAATTCACGAAGGACTCCTAGAATATGAAGTGAACAATGCGAACGTTGAAATGATGGCCATCATGGACTTCGACAAGCCAACGGCAGTGTTCATGATTGTGCCCGATTACGATGCCACGTTGAATGTCATTGCTTCGCTCTATGTGAAACAAGTCTATACCAACTTGGCCCGCATCGCCTCCAACTCGGAAGGCGGCAAATGCCACCGGGAAGTTATTTTCATCCTCGATGAATTTGGGAACATGCCGGCGATTGAAGGCATGGCCAATATTGTGACCGTCTGTCTCGGTCGGAACATCCGCTTCAACTTGGTTATCCAAGCGTATGCCCAGTTGGAGAACCTGTATGGCGACGATTGGAAGACCATTGACGGAAACTGTGGGAACACGCTCTATTTGTTGACCGCGGATGAATCCACAGCTGAATTGATTTCCAAGAAGCTGGGGGAAGAAACCATCCTCACCAAGTCCCGCTCCGGCCAGACCCTGTCCATGAGTAAATCTAAAACAGAAAGCGTGGATTCTAGAAGACTAATGACGGCTACGGAAGTGATGGGACTGAAAGAAGGAGAGATGATTGTGATCCGCATTATCAAACGGCAAGATAAGGAGCGGAAACGGATCAAGTCTTACCCGATTTTCTTGACGGGCAAAACCGCATTGAAATACCGCTGGGAATACCTGTCGGAGTTCTACAACACCGATAACTCCATTAATGACATCGACATCCCGTGCGAACATTCCATGACCGATCTGAATCAGCTGCGCGCTTCCTTCTACACCAATAACTTTGCTGATAACCTGCAGACGATCAAAACTGGCAAAAAGGATTTACTGAAAAGGCAGGAGGAACAAAAACGGGTGCGAGAAAAACAAAAAACAGTTGAAGCGGAGGTAGCTTCGGCCAAACAGAACAGCAGCTCTTTAAGGCACCAGAAACGAAAAGAAGCCATGCAAAAAGAAGCAGAATTTAATGAGTACGTGAATGAGCATTACAAAGTAGAGCAACTCTTCAATAGCACCTTCCTTCGAAATGTAGACGCTGAACATCCGGAACACTACCTGGACATGGGCATCATCGACTTTCGGGAATTCGTCTTGGCCAATACTCACCAACTCGAAGACAAGTTCTGTTCTGTCATTTTAACGAAGATAAACGGCGTCTTAACGAAACTAAAAGAAGAACAGGAGCGTGTAACCAAATGAATGTGAAACTGGAGCAACTGGACCGCTATTTGTTAACCCGTGAAAATCGGCTCGATGCAGGGGACGTGTTAACTGTTAAACTGATAGATGGAATGTTGACAGTCTATAAAGAAGAGGATCTCGAAAGCGGAAAGAAGAAGCATGTGACATTGGTTGAAAAGTTCGATGATCAATTGGACATGACGATCGAGGACTTACTCGTAAATCAAGTATAGGCAGTGACGCATTCTCATAACTACTATATAGGAGTGATTTTAATGAAAAAAGTTGTTGTTTTACTGGCTATCGTTCTCATATTGGCCGGCTGTGGTGAAAAAGAATACTTCAAGCAGATTTACGTTGAAGATGTAAAAGAATATATGGAAGAAGATAAAGATGGATTTCTTTTGGTCGTCAACAAAAACAATCAAGACTTCCAAGAATATGTGAAGAGTGTAGCAGAAAGTGAAGAAATTGAAATTGGCATGTACAATGCCTACCAATCGGAAAAAGGAGCAGAAGACAATCGTCCTGTATTGCCTTTTGATGGCTTTGATCGTTTCAATGAACTTTATTATATCGAAGACAATAAAGTGAAAGGGAATTTGGATATGGGCAGTTATGAGAATGGAAAGTTAACAGAAGAAATCAAGCACTTTTTAGATCTTCAAAAATGATTTCCTGCGGTTTAATGAGGAGTGAAATTACATGAAAGACGCAGAAATTGTAGAAAAGATTGAAGAATTCAGTGAGTTTTTGAGCATCGGCACCGCAATTAGCGACATGGTTCGCTGGTTGGGGTGGGTGTTTGTTAAAGGACTTGCCTTTATAGTAGATGGACTCGAAAACGTGACAGACGAAGTATTGCTCGTCAAACAATTCTTTCAGAATCCAGAAATTGCGGCGTTCGTTGACACGATACGTCCTTTTTTGTACATTCTTTTAGCGTTCAGCCTGCTTTATACCGGTTACTTGCTAATATTCCAGAAGAAATTTGATCGCGAAGGCATAGCCATGAATTTGTTTATTGCGCTGGCTATTGTGGTGGCGCTGTCTCAAGGGATGGACAAGGCCAACGAATTTACGGATGATGCCATCAACGCCATCAATACGAATGAATTATATGATGAAGGCGAAGGCTCTTTATCTGATAACATCATTTCAAGGCAGCTCACAGATTTATTGGAGTTCGATAAACAAGGATGGGAAACAACCGAACTGGATCCTTCAAACACGTTGCCTCTCTCAATGATCAGACACCTATCCGTTACGGAAAAACTGGATGAAGAACGAACTGAATTAGAACTAACACCACAAGGACAAGACATCGTATCGCATAAACTAACATGGTCTGTAAGTGAAAAAGAGTTAGTGAAGCTGGAAGACAGTACATTGATGCCTTGGACAAACGAATTCTATTACCGCTACAACATCAACTGGCTCACATTATTGACGACCCTAGCTGTTATGGCATTTACGCTTTTCTCAATCGCATACAAACTGGCCAGGCTGTCTTTTGAATTAACGTTTAACTACATCCTGGCCTTACTTGTGGCTCCGGCCGATATACACGATGGACAAAAAACGAAAAAAATCATGCAATCCATTTTGAATACGTTTCTCGTGATTATCTTGATTTTTCTCTCCATGAAGATCTATATGATTGGCACTGCGTACGTAGCTGCTGAATTGGATGGCTTGGCCTCTTTAATTGCCTTAATCGCTTTCTCGGTCGCCGTTATAGATGGACCGAACATTGTGGAGCGCTTATTCGGCATCGATGCCGGTCTTAAAAACGGCTGGGGTGTCTTGGCAGGGGCTTATGCTGGTGGCAAGTTGATTTCCGGTGCAGGCGGAGCGGCAATGAATACCCTGAGCCGATCCCGTGGTTCTGGCAGTTCTGAAGAAGAGAATGGACAGGGCGAGAAACTGGCCGGTCGTCAGAATAAGAATGGAGCAGCTACTGAAAATGCTACATCGCCGAATGACAGTGAAAAAAAAGGGGGGACTCAGATCGAATTGGCTGGTAGTGGAATTTCTGCTGGTTTAGCACATGCTAGTGGGCCAGCTGGTCAAAAAGGGCCCCATATGGAATCAGATGAAAAGAAAGACAGTGAGAAAAAAGGACAGGTACCTTCTCCGAATGATGACAGTGAACTTTCGAAAGAAAATACAACAGGAAGTATGGAATCAAATAAACCTGTTGGAAATGATGGGACTGCTCCTAGAAACACACATTCAGGGAGAGTTATTTTACCAGGCGATGAAAAAGGGCCTCAGGATCCCCCACAAGGTGCGGAAGCAGTTGGAGGACAAATACCTTCGCCAAATGATTTAGAAAGCAGCGATTCTAACGCTTCTGGAGCTAGTCCAAGATTAGTTGGTTCAAGTGGTTCTGCTCCATCGCCAAACGATACAAATCGTACAAGTGGCAAGTCATCACCGGCAAGGGCTGCTGGCAGTATCCAGAACCATCCCATGGAACACCAAACAGCTGGACAAATAGATGACGAACTTGAAAGTATCCATGAACAAAGGGAAGGCAATTTCGCAGTTCGTGACAGCTCAGCAGGGATTTCCACTTCTGGTCCGCGTATGGCAGCAAGTCCGAATCCAAGCAACTCTGCAACGGCTCCAGCGTCAACGGCAGGACCAAACCGCAATGAAACCAGCAGTGGACCTTCTTCGCGTCAGCAAAGCACCACGACCGTCAACCAATCTGGCGGTGATCACACGATGGATGAAAACGTCAAGGTGAACGAAACACAAGGCAACACGACACAAGGCACTAGAAACGTGACCTCGAATACGAGCGGCGCTTCTGGTGGGGGTGGATTCTCTTCCGATACACTTGCTGCGCCAGGTGCTTCGTCCACATCAAGCAGCGGATCTAGCCGGACGATTAATCAAGACAGTGCTTCCCGTGAAACGATCGTGAATGAAACGACGGTCAATCGGAATCATCTGCATGAACCGCAACAAACGGACCAACCAAACGTGAACCATATCCGCAGACCAAGTACGCACAACTTGAACCCAGAAGGTTTAAACACATTGGACCGCATCAAGAATTACCGGAGAGGGAGATAGCTGCTTGCAGCTGTCTCTTTTTTCGTTCCCAAAGGAGCTGACACCATTGAGAATCTACCAAATTCCGAACGAAATCACGACGGAATTGAAAATCAACAAAGCACTGTACCTGTTCGATCTGTTTCTCATCATTGGCTTGATTGTTTTCCGAATGATTGCTTTGCCATTTGTGCATGCATCATTGGTCTGGCCATTCACCGGATTCCTGGTTCTGTTCGGGCTGTTCTTGATCATCCGCCCTACCACGAATCCGCAGAAACGAATGAATCAAGCGATTCTGTATGCCATGGTCCGAAAAAAAGACACGTACAGCGCAATTGACTACGAGGAGGGGAACTAAAGATGGCCCTATTTGATGAAACGACGAAACGCAGGAAAGCCCAAAGCCGAACTGCCTTGCTCGACGAGCGGGACATTGCAGCTGAACGGAAAGCGTACAGCACAAAAAAGAAAGTCTTGTCATCATTTGCGGATATTTCGCCAATCGTTGACATCACCGATTCCGAGTTCTTTGAAATGAGAAACGGTGAATTTATGGAGATTCTTCAAATCACTAGCAAGGACATCTATTCCCTAAACGAAACCGACAAAGACAACGACATCTATTCACTTGCTCACTTTTTCCAAGCGTATTTGCCAGCTGTTAAAGTCATCCCGCTCAATACACCGGTCAATTTGGAGATCCCAAAAAGGCATCTCATGCGGGACATCAGACGAAATCAAAATCCATATTACCTGCCACACTTGGAAAAGAAATTGAGAGACCTAGAATTTCTAGAAAACAATCGGACAGATCGAGAGTTTTTCCTTTTCATCTATGGAAACAATGAAAAAGCCATGTTGGAGAACAAGGTCCATGCGCGGAAGCTAATGGCGCGCAGCAATCCGCTCATTGAATTACAACTGGAAAAGAAGCTAAGCATCCTTTATCAATTGGCCAATTTAAATTCTAAACCACTATCGAACGTATAGGAGGACCCAACATGCTGAACTTTTTAAGTAGCTTACTGAAACCAAAGAATGACGACGAAGTAAAAGCGGAAAAGGGATTCAATCCCTATCTGCTGTCGAAGATCCAACCACAAGGTGGCATCAAATTTGAGAGTGGCTATGTAAAGACAGGGGATGGCTATGTCTCTTGCATTCACGTCTACAAATACCAATCACTGGTCGGCGACTTCTGGCTCGAAGAATTGATGCGGATTGAACATGCGGTCATCACACTGGACGTGGCCACAGCCGACAAAAAAGAGATCATCGAATCGATCAACAAATCCATGGCGGAACAAAATACCCGCTACCAAACGGCAAAAGACAACGTCGACCGCATCGATGCCAGAGCCAGTTACGAAGAGCTCGATGGAGTTTATAAGCAGATTACCAAAGGCGAAATCATGAAACGGATTCACCTTCGGGCTTACGTGAAGGCCAAGACGTTCGAAGAGCTGGAACAGCGCGTGCGGCACGTATTGGATGAACTGGAAAGTCTGAACTTCCGAGGCTCGGTCTTGTTGAATGAGCAGGATTATCTGTGGTCTGGTATCTTTGCCAGTTACGACAATCAATTGCAGTACGTCAACAAGCGAAAAGGAAAAGAGATTCAAGCTTTGTCGATTGCCGGCGGCTATCCATTCCATTACACCAGCCTGACAGACGCGCACGGCACCTATTATGGAACCACTGAGACCAATGGCAGCGTCGTCTTTGACCTCTTCCACAAAGACAAAAACCGCAAGTCCTATAATGCCTTGATGGTTGGAAAAATGGGGTCCGGGAAATCCACGTTATTGAAGAAAACGGTAATGGATCAAGCCAGTAAAGGCAATAAAGTCCGTATCCTAGATGTGACTGGCGAATTCAGAAGCCTCGTGGAAGAGATGGGCGGTAAAGAGATTGCGCTGGACGGATCCTGCGGCATCATTAATCCGCTCCAGGTATTCAAGACCGTGACAAACGAGGAAGATGGCTCCACAAACGAAACGCAATCTTTTACACAACACCTATCGAAAATGAGTGTATTCTATCATTTTATCAACCCGCAGGCCAATGCGACCGAAAGTACGGAGTTTGAAATCCTGCTGCGGAAATTGTACGTGGAACGGAACTTGTGGTCTAAAGATCCGGAGCACATCATTCCGATTACTCAATTCCAAGCGAATGAATACCCAATATTCTCAGACCTCCTTTTTCTAGTCAGAAAGGAACTGTACCAAGACTTTGAACAGCAGATCCGGCATGAGAATTTAGCAAAGGAGCGGGAGCTTCGGCTGTCGAATATCGAGTTGTCCTTAACGAATCTGGTGGACAATTATGGCAGTATCTTTGATGGCACCTCTTCTATTGAAAGTTTCGATGATGAAGGCATTGTGTCGTTCCCTTTGCGGAATTTAACCAACTTAAAACCGGAAATCTACCAGGCGCAGATCTTCAGCATTCTGAACATGCTATGGGACAGCATGATTGCAGAAGGGGCGCCGCAGTTCAATGCCTACAACAAAGGGAAGCTCGCGTTTGAGGACGCGTCAAAGTTTTTGGTTCTGATCGATGAAGGGCATCACCTCATCAACACGCGCGAAGTTTCCCAGCCCGCAGTACTGTACTTAAACAAATTTATGCGAGAGGCTCGGAAGTATTTCGGTGGGCTCTTCTTCGCATCGCATCTCATTTCCGATTTCGTACCGGATGGTTCCAATAATGAATACGCAGAAAACGTCAAAGCCTTATTCGACTTGACGCAATACAAATTCATCGGCCAACAAGACGCCCAATCCTTATCGGCCATCCAGAACGTATTCAAAGGACAATTAACCGAATCAGAGACGCGGGTCATTCCGCACCTTGAAACCGGGAAGGTCGTTCTTTCTATCTCTGGCGATAAAAACATTGTCTTTTCTGTAGATGTATCGAAAAGAGAACTGGCGATGTTTGGTGGGGGTGCCTAAGATGGGACAGTTTCGTTCAAAAGCACAATTCGCCAAGACCGTATTAAAGCTAGCCTTGCTAAAATACAACCCAATCGGCATGCAAGCCAAACTGATCATTGCAGGATCCGCTCTGGCCATCGGTATGCTCCTACTCTTCACAGCCGGCCTCTTTTCCATGTTCTCTAGTTCCGACGATAGCTCTTCGGGAGTGGGGGTAGGCGTTGGACCCGCATTGGTTTCTCCAGAGGTCGCTCAATACCGAGAGCCTATTTCGAATGAGTTGGCTAAATACAATATGGAAGACCAGACCGAATTGTTGCTGGCGTTGATGATGCAGGAATCTGGGGGGAAAGGCAACGACCCCATGCAAGCCAGTGAATCAAAGTGCGGTTCGATTGGCTGCATCACCGATCCAGATGAAAGCATTACTTATGGCGTGAAGCACTTTGTTTCGGTCTTTGAGAGTGCCCAGAAAGACATCCAACTAACCCTGCAAAGCTACAATTTCGGGAGCGGCTTTATTGATTATGTATTGAAAAATGGCGGCTCCTACACCAAAGAGCTCGCCATTTCTTTTTCGCAATTACAGTACCAAAAACTAGCACATACCGGCATCTATAAGTGTCATCGTCCGGAAGCCATTAAGCACAATGCGTGTTATGGAGACATCGGCTATGTGGATGCTGTACTGAAGTATTTGCCGTCTGCCAGCCTGGGGAATTCAGACATGATTGCCGAAGATTTGGCATCGCCCGTCAGCAATGACATGCGCGTCACTTCTCCTTATGGGTGGAGAAATATCGGAGCCGGACCCGAACATCACGACGGTATTGATTTAGGCTGCACCGAAGCCGATTCCATCCATTCCGTTAAAGCAGGAACCATTGTATACGCTGGAACGTATGGCGGTTACGGGAACGTGGTCACCATTCAGCATGCTGCCAATTCGTTCTCTACCTACGCACATTTAAGCCGCATTAGTGTTCAAGTAAACCAAAAAGTAGAGGGCGGCAATCAAGTCGGCATGTGCGGCGATACCGGTCGTTCCTTCGGATCGCATTTGCATTTTGAAATCAAAACACAAATGTGGGGCGGGTACATGGATCCCGCGCCGTTCTTATTTAAGGAGGCCTAACGCATGCAGCTCACTCAAAAGTCATTGGTGATTCTTCTTTCTTTTCTTCTAGTCATTTCATTGGTTGCCAATGTCTATAGCTTTTCTGTCAATGACGAAAAAAGCAATAAAGCGCAAAGTCAGCTAGCGAAATACGAAAGGGGGTTAGTCGAAAAAGAGAACGAACGTGCATCCCTGCAGGAAGAACTCAAGGCAAACGAGGTCACCGCTCCAATACAAGATGAAGAAGTAGAAGCAGTAGCTTCAGAGTCTGAGATCGAACCGGATAAACGCATCAACACCGCTCAACGATTTATCGAATACGCATTTGAAACCCGTCCGGAAACGTATGCTACTCGAAAGAAGTTGGCGCTAAATTACATGACGACAAGTCTTTTTGAAACCTTGTATTCTTCCGACGGTATAGATGAAGAGCAGCAAAAAATAACGGTGACCATCAAAGAAGCCACTGTTTTTCCGAATAACCAAGATGAAAAGGAAGCGATTGTTTTTTACACATACGAAGAAGAAATTCTTTCTTCTGGATACAACGAACAAAAGGAAATGTATGTGAAGCTTTTGTTCACCGTAGAGGGCAACCAATTAAAGGTGGCGGAAATTGAGCCACTTGAAAATGAATACGGGGGGATCTAAATGGCGAAAAAGAAAAAGAAAAACCTAAGACTGAACATGTCGACTCTTTACATCCCGTTGGCCTTACTGTTCATTTTAGGGTTCGGTTTTTTCGGAACGTCGAAGCTGTTCATGGCTGAAGATGTTCCCATCAATCAAACCGAACTGAACGAAGAATTTGATTTGCGGGCGAATGGAACATTCATCGTAAAAGAGTGGACCTACGACAAAGAACAGAGGCTGATGGAAGTCACACTGGTCACGAGCGGTATAGAAGATTACCTCAACAAGCTCGATTTCACTGCCGTCAGTCGGAAGAATCTCTCTGCAGAACTTCCGACAGAAATTGTCTATGACGAAAGCGATATTTACATCATCCACATCAATGAAGTTCCAAAAGACTTCAATCAACTTGCGCTTCGGTTCAACAAGAGCGATAAAAGTTACAACGAAATATTTACGGAAGTTAAGGAAGAAGAAGAGCAAAATAAGGTGATTTCCACCATCTACACGGACCAGCGAATCGTCAAAGAAGAGGCAATCTCTGACCGGAATTTGACGGAATACGCACAAGAAATCACCAGTGAACTGATTGCAGAAGCGGAGCGAGACATCAAATCATTAGAAGACAATAGCCGTATGACAGACGAGGTGATTGCCGAAATCCAACAGGAAATCGAGCAGTTGCAAGCAGACCTTTTGTATCAAACCGTTGATGAACAAGTCGAAACAAACAATGACGTTTTCCAACTGGAGAAGCGCATTGAAGACTACAAACGGGACAAGCAAAAGATCAGTAACGACACCAAAAATATTCGCGCGAAAGTCGAACGCTTGAAACAAAAACAATACGATTTGAACATTTAGAAGGGGCTTCCATATGGAGGCAAATGGCTTTTTTAAAGGCTTCCATATGGAGGCCTTTAGGTGTTTTTCATGATATCACCCAAACCCCAGGCTCCGCCTGGTCTAGCACAGAAAGTGATAGCAGTTTTCCCTTATGCTCTTCGCTACCCATATCCCAGGAACGGCATTCATCAGAATTTTGATACTTACAAACCAAGGAGGTTTTGACATGGATCTATTAATACGGGATATTGATCCCCACGCAGTCAAAAAAATCGATGAATGGGCCAAGAAAAAGAAAATTTCGCGGCAAGTCTACCTAAAAGAATTGATTGAAAAGGCGACGATGCTGGAGATGATTTCGAACGTGGAAGACAGCTTCGAGAAACAGCTTCAAGTCAATACGCTGTTCCTGGAGAAAACATCGGATAGCCTCAATGGCTTGATCGATATCCTGAAGGAGTTGATGGTCGATGACGACTAGACCGGCTGTTGTCATCAAATCAAAATTTATTGTCGGCAGTGGTGGAGGGACTTCATTTAATAACTACTTGAATTATATGGACCGGGCGGAAACACACGACAAGACCAATGATTTTGAGAAGTACCAGGACTACATGAGCAACGAAGAGAAGTCCACCGGGCTCTTTACGATGAACAAAGATAGCCTCAACGATGAGGACAAGGTTTTCTTCAAGGAAGAATTCAAAAAAGCACAGGAGAGTGGCAGCATTTTGTGGCAGGACGTGATTTCTTTTGACAACGAGTGGCTGAAAGAAAGCGGTGTGTTGGAGGAGAAAAACATCGACACGAAGCAGATTCAAGATGCCACCCGCTCTGCCGTACAGGACATGCTGAAGAAGGAAAGCATGATTGATTCAACCATCTGGACAGGTGCTATCCATTACAACACGGATAACATTCATGTCCATGTTGCCATTGTGCAGACAAGGAATTTTAAAGAGCGGGGCAAACGGAAACAAGGTTCTATTGATTCCATGAAATCGAAAGTGGCCAACAACATAATGGACCGCTCCAAGCACAACGAAAAGCTCAATGTGTTTATCCGAGAGCGGGTCATCCATTCTAAGCGAGACGATCCGTTGCTCAGTTTCAAGAATCAGGTCATGAACCGCGAGTTGGTCCGGCAATTTAAGAAAGTTCATCAGTTGCTACCGGAAGACAAACGGATGTGGCGCTATAATATGAACGCCCTTCAAGAAGTCCGGCCGGAGATTGATAAACTGACGACGCTCTACATTGAAAAGAACTTCAAAACAGAATTCAACGACTTCCAGAAGCAACTGGAGAAGGAAGTCGAGATCCATAAACGTATGTACGGAAACTCCGAGAAGTCGAAGAACTATCGTCAGACCAAAATGACCGACTTGTATACGCGGATGGGCAACACCATCCTTAAAGAAGCGAGTGCATATGAAGTGAAACAAAATGAACGCACCAGAAAAAACAACAAAAAGCTAAGCCCGTTTTTTGTTCAGCGCGATCTCAACAAGGCGATCTATCTCGTTAACCGCTACGCCAAAGATGATTTTGAAAATGCTAAAAATCAACGCGCTTATGAAGAACTGCAGAAAGAACAGGAATACGAAAGATAGAAAGAAGGTGACCTCATGGATGAACCTTATCCGCACATTAAGAATCAGCATCGATACCGCATTGATGAGGAGGTGCATCAATACCTCAAAGACTTCGCCATAAAGAATGAGCTGCCACGCGAGAGCAGTTCTCGGGCTTTAGAATTGGTTGTCAACGAACACAAGCAACTGGTCTCTGAAAAGGTCAATGCGAATTTATTGTCACAAGTACTTTCACAGAACATAACGGCCGCTGTCGAAGAAATGATTGGAACGGGCATCGCAAAAGAACTCGAAAAAGTGCGATTGGGAACCAACAACACCGATCGCAATACGCAAAAACTCATTGAATTGGTCCAGGGACTTCTCCAGTTACAGAACATCGACCACATCATGACGACGGATATGAACGCCCCTCCTTTCTTGAAACAGGTGGATGAGTTAATTGAATCTCGGATCACCGAACAGAAGCAGCGAAAAGACAATCAATAGAAAAAGGAGCGGATAATCATGGCAATATTTAGCCACAATTACACACTGGGTTTGATTAAGGAAGTTGGAGAAGAGGATGTATTGATTTCGGTGAACGGGAAAGATTTTGAAGTCGAACTGAAGGAATCTGACCGCGAAGTGCTGCTCCATATGGTGACAGAAAATATTTTCTTAGTGCCCGTGGATTCCGATACAAACGAACTCATCTTGCATAGGGAAGAAGCCGCCGTGCGTGAAGAGTTTCCGGAAATGGAATTAGCCGAGCTGATAGGAGCAACTGACGAATATGACGAGGAAGAGTGAATTTTTTCTAGTAATCAAAAGGAGTGATTGGGGTGGGGGATCGAGTGGACAGAGAAGAAGTTCGAAAAGCCAACGATGTACATGTTCTGGACTATTTGCATTCAAAAGGCGAGAGCTTGGAACGGCAAGGACATTACTACCGACATCCGGAACATGATTCGCTTGTCATCAAAGACAGTGGGCATTGGTACTGGAACAGCCGAAGCAAGGGTGGCTATGGCGCCATTAGTTTTGCCCGGGAGTATTATGACCTGACGTTTCAGAATGCAGTTCGAGACGTGAATTCACACGAACATTCTCAGACATTTGCCAAAGAAGCAGAATGGTACACGGCAAGAGAGTTCGAATATCCCATGCATCATGAGGTTAAAACGCAGGGACACATTTCTCGGTATTTAATCGAGGAGCGGAAGCTGGATTCGAAAATTATCGCCGCTCTCATCCGGAATGATTTGCTTGCGGAAGATAAATTAAAGAATGGTATTTTCAAATGGAAAGATTCTGAAGGCAAGGTTGTCGGGGGCGATCGGCAAGGCACCGTAAAGATGGACAACAAGCGCGGTTCCTTCAAGCAGATACTAGCCAATAGCAAAGAAGACGGAGGATTCCGGTTGGACATCGGCTCACCGAAAAAAATTGCATTGTTTGAAAGCCCAATCGATGCACTCAGTTATTTCGAATTGAAGCGGCCGGAAAACATCCGCCTACTGTCCATGTCTGGACTGAAAGACCAATCCGCGACTACTGGCATTCGAGACTTAATTAAGGACTGCAAGAAACGTGGAGCGGTCGTGGAACAGGTCATCTTTGCGGTCGACAACGATGCAGCCGGTGAGCAGTTCGTGAACCGCTGGTCCAATTACTTAACAAATTTCGAAGTCGATAAGCCAAAAAATAAAGACTGGAACATTGATTTGGTTGAAGCGAAAACTCCTACGAAAAAGAAGGAGCCGAAAAAAGTAGTTGAAATGGAAAGGTGAGGATCTGAATGGCATTCAAAGGGAAAAAGAAAACGCCTGAAGAGAAGATGAAGGAAATTGAAGAGCTGACCGCGGGTATGGATCAGCAAATCGACTCGTATTTCGTTTCCGAAACAGCGATGCGGGAACACTTGGCGTTCATGGCCAACTTCTATAACTATTCACAGCGCAATATGACTTTAATCGATAAGCAATTTATGGGAGCCGAGGCAGTCGGCTCCTTTAATTTTTGGAAAAACAAAGGTGCGGCTGTTCAGAAAGGCGAGAAAGGCATTAAAATTCTCGTCCCGACGCCGGTCCAGTTTTATAAGAAGAACGGCATTGATGTGCCTGTATCGTCCGCCAGTAAACAAGATCGTGAACTGATTGATCGAAAGCAACTGGAGACAACTAAAAAAACGTTCTTTAAGATCGGGCATGTCTTCGAATACACGCAGACCAACGCCCGCGAATTGAATTTGTCGGTTTCTGAAATATTCGGGAAATACCACCGGGACGGAAGTCTTGAAAGCAGCAGAGAAATGATGGCCGCATTGAATAAGATGGCAACTAAGTTGGATTTTATCATTGTAGACGAATCGCCATT
Organism: Planococcus sp. S3-L1; assembly: GCF_030063085.1. NCBI lineage: Bacteria > Bacillati > Bacillota > Bacilli > Caryophanales > Caryophanaceae > Planococcus > Planococcus sp. S3-L1. The sequence continues at coordinate 31,637 of NZ_JASISN010000015.1, forward strand.
CGAGCTGGGAACAGCCAAAGGGGCAGCCGCCCCATCTGAAAAAATAATTGCATTGAATCCGCGGAATACAGAATTCGAGAACGTATCCGTGCTGATTCACGAATTAGCGCACGCCAAAATGCACACACCAGAACGTGCTAAGGAATTATCAACAAGCGAGAAAGAATTCCAAGCGGAGATGGTCGCGTATGTGGTCGCCAATCGATACGACATCGATACAGAAGACTTCACGCTCTCTTATCTAGCAAACTGGACAAACGGAGCAGCGTTGAAAGACAAAGAACAATTATTGAACGAAGTACGCAGCACATCCAGTGAATTTATCGACGAAATAGATTCACATTTTGACCAAGTAAAAGAGAAGGAACAGCTTCAAGAAAAAGAACAGTCTGTTCCTTCTGATTTAGAGATAGAGGCGCACGCATTGAATCGTGGAAAAGAATTGAATGCCAGCGAGCCTGTGATGTATATATACGGCATCAGCACGGAACTACGTCCATTCGGTGAGATGAATAACCTAGACTTCGACCAATACAAACAAGAACAGATTGCCTACTTTGTTGCTATTCCAAGCGAAGGAAAAGAAACTCTTCTAATCTCTAGCCAATATGAAAAAGGTGAGTACATTCATCCGCTCCATCAATTGGAGAAGGAGCAGCTGGTGGACAAGGAATCGGTGGCGACATTGGAAACTAACTATCACGACGAATTATTGAAGCAAGACGATGCCTACATCCAGTCATTCGCCGCTCGTTTGAAAACGGAGATTCACAAAGAAGAGGCTACTGCGACGGATAAAAACAAAAAGTTGTCAAAAATAAATACAATCGAAATCGAAAGGTGAGGAAAAATATGACACAAGAAAAAGCATTACAACGCAAACATTCCCTTAAAATCATGGCATCAAAAGCGTCACAGGGATACGACATTGATGAAGTTGGCATATTTATATTAAAGAATGGAATTACAGGCAAAGAGCACGGTGTGGGGATGTTGGGCGAAGGAATTGAAAATGATTTTTTAACGAACGTTTCTTTGTACACGAATGAACCTGAAGAGATTATCCGATTCACGAGAGAGGGTATGTCGCTTGATGAAGCCGTCTCCAACGCCTTGAATGATTACGTCTTGAGTGACTTGATTAAAAATGAAAAAGAGTTGTGGACAGATATGGAAGACTACGGATTAGGGTTCACGGCAAGCTATGAATACGATATCCCTTTGAGTGAGATGAACGTTGATCTCCATGACTTGATTGTGAAGGAAGAAATCACTGATTTGTTAATAAAAAATGAGAAAGGCGCTTTGATGAAAGAGGACGTTCTTGATTTCGGGAAACTTATTGAAGGTGATGATACCTGCTATGATCTCGGAGACAAATTCAAAGAACCAATTCAAAACATCCTGAAGGAAAACCGTTTCGATGCTAAGGAACTCGCAGTAATAAATAGTGCTTCTCAAACACTTAATGCCGATATCAATTTCAACTCTTTCGTTGTCTCAAAAGAAATTCTACAAAATATGAAGGGGCCAGGTACGATTGATTTCAAAGAAAAAAGTTATCCAAAAGAGTTTCTTGAAAAATTTCAAGAGTTGAACGCCATTGAGCCTGTGATGTATATACACGGCATCAGCACGGAACTACGTCCATTCGGTGAGATGAATAACCTAGACTTCGACCAATACAAACAAGAACAGATTGCCTACTTTGTTGCTATTCCAAGCGAAGGAAAAGAAACTCTTCTAATCTCTAGCCAATATGAGAAAGGCGAGTACATCCATCCGCTTCACCAATTGGAGAAAGAGCAGCTAGTGAATAAAGAAACCTATCAGGTATTAGAGAATGGGTATCATGAAGAACTGCTGAAGCAAGATGAAGTATATATCAAGAACTTCGCAAATCGGTTAAGGGCAGATAGTCATAAAGAAGATAGTCTTGAATTCGGAGAAAACAAGCAGCCCCCTAAAGCAAATAACATCGAAATTGAAATCGAAAGGTGAGGATGAAAAATGGTGCTAGAAAAATCATTAGAACGAAATCACTCTCTTAAAATCATGGCATCAAGAGCACATCAGGGACATGACATAAATGATGTGGGCGCTTTGGTATTAAAGAAAGAAGATGTGTTAAATTTCGGAGAGTCAGTAAAGGGAGACGACGTTAGTTACTCATTAGAAAATCAATTCAAGATGACCTTTCAAAAAATCATTAATGAAAACAAATTTGATGCAAGAAAACTCGAATTTATTTACAGCGGTTCGAAAGTAGTGTGTGCGTATAGTGACTTGAACACTTTTCCCATACCTAAATTGCCTGCGCTGTATCAACCGTGCCTAGCACGAATGGTACAGCGCACAAAGTAGCTCCAAAAGCATTTCTAGTAAATTCTACACAGTTAAGTGCTATCGAACCAAAGATTCTGTTAAACAAAAAGCAAGAAAAGAGACTAATTTTGAAAGGTGGTTTGTTGGAAAAATAGGCGGTGAACTATTCCAGATGAGTTGGTCTATACCTGAGGGAAGCTTATTCAGAAATAGGTGAACCTTACCTCTTGCTCAGTCCGTTAGTAAATAAATAGAAAGATACAAATTGTTCATAAAATAAAATTATACGAACGAAAGCGTAAAATGTTGTGTGTAAATGAATAAATAGAAAAAGATTGAAGGACGCCGGTTGAAAAATATAATGTTCTTGAGAAAACGAATAATTGAGCAGCCGTACTGTTTATTAGTGCAAGAACCATTTGCAGTATTAACTTTGATATTCGTGAAGTTATTGAAGATACACTAAAAGGTTTTTGTTATTTGTTGATTTAGCATGAGGTTGCGGAACGTGGTATAGTGCTAAAATTTTTCAAAATCACTCAACTACAGAATAGTGAGAAGTTCGATAGACGAATGACTTAAATCAAAGGTAGCAGCCTGTCTAGATACCATTTTTTCCAGTCCGTAAATGGGGTATATATCAAAAGAACGTTCGTAAAGTGTTGACACGTTTATGAACGCCTTTTCCAGTCTTTTTAGCTGTTTTTAAACCGTTCGTAAACGTGCACTTTTACGAACGCTTTGAACCAGAAGAATCTACGAATTATAAATGACAGTAGATTAACTATGCTTCGTTAAAATAGAACCTATATTTCAGATACGAATTTTGAATTTATTGATATACTAAAATCTAGAAGAGGAGGAGGTAATTAGGATGAAAATCTTTTCGAAAGCTTTATTAGGAGCAACTGCTATCCACGGCATTTATTTCATGACTACTTTTGCAGTAAGATATGTAAAAACGCTGAATTATAAACCAGATTGGGAAGCTGCTTGGGCAAACGTAGAAAATCTGCAAAGCGAAGTTGCTTTCGGTTATGCACCTTCTTTTTATCTGTACGGAGGTTCGTTTTTAGTAACAGTATTAGCATGTGGAATTATTTTAAGAAGTCATGAAAAATTCTCCTCGAATTCTTCTGAAACAGGGGGATCATAAACCGTTGATTATTAGCGATTCTGAATGTAACTTAAGTGCAGAAAAGTTACATTCAAACTAGCAGAAATCAATTTTTAAATTGAGATGAATCAATTTCATAACTCTGAGCCCTTGCGGCTCTAAGGGTAAAATCCTAAGAAAATAGAGCACCTCCCCAAATCCTGTATAATGAGAGTTACGACACAAACATTAACAGACTGGAGAGTTGCCCTATGCCTATTATACGACAAGAAAGCCTGTTTGACATGCAAGTTTTATATGACTTGGAACCTACCCACCGGTTCAACTCAATTTTATCGGGAATTGATATCTATCCAATTCTTAATGTTGTGACGAAAAAGTCTCGTTTCGGACCACCGCAAACCTTGAATTACGCGGCGATGATCTATTCGCTGATTGTGCGGATCACCGAACGGATTCCCTTCATCAAAGATTTGGTCAAACGCTTGGAAAGTGATTTGCGCTTCAAAGTGGACTGCGGCTTTTTGGTATCGGACGAGATTCCTTCGGAAGCTTCTTATTCACGTATGATTACGTTGGTCAGCGAATCGGATGCCTTGGAAATTGTCCAGGAACGCACTCTTTTGATGGCCATGTCTGAAGGGTTCATCTCAGATGAAATTGTTGCCATAGACGCCACCCATGTCGAGGCACGTGACTGTGCGCCACAAAAGAAAGAAGCGGTCGAAAAAGAACCGAAAAAGCGTGGCCGCAAAAAGAAAGAAGAACGGGAACAATGGCTGGCGGAAAAGGCGGAAGAAGAAGCGAGTCTTCCCTTATATGAAAAAAAAATTGCCGATCAGCTGGATATTCTGCTTTCGGAACTGCGAGCTTCAGTTCCCATACACCCCGAATGGGGAGTGAAAAAGAATAGCGAAGGAAAGAACGTGTTCTGGTTTGGATTCAAAATCCATCTCGCCGTTGGGGCAGAAAGCCAGTACATCCTTCAGTCTCTATTTTCTTCGGGCAATCTGAATGACGGAAAAGCCGCCATCCCGCTGCTTAAAGGAATACAGGAACGGTTGGCTTCGCTCAAAATCGCTTATGCCACGATGGATGCCGGATACGACTACGCTCCGATTTACGAACAAGTTTACCGGATGGGCGCCCAATCAGTCATTGCCTACAATAAAAAGAACGAACCAGAACCGATTGGATTTGATCGTCATTTTGCGCCGACCTGCGTCCGCGAACATAGCTACCGATATGACAGTTTCGATAAAAAGCACGAAACCCTTAAGTATACGAGGCCAAGCGAATGCGCGGACTGTCCGTTAGCCCACGACAGCTTGTGCCAAAAAGTATACAAAAAGAAAATCACGGACGATCTCCGCAAATACACAGCGCCGGCAAGAGGCTCGCTGAAATGGAAACAGCTCTACAAGGCACGAAGTGCCGTTGAAAGGGTCAATGCCTATTTGAAAGGGTATTTCCTCTTAAATCAGATTTATCATCGCACTGGAAAGAAAGCCAAATTGCATGTCGATTTGGTTCAGTTAGCGTATAACGCATCCAAACTCGCCATCGACCGTTTAAAAGTTCTTCAAACAATCGCAGCGTAATTCACCATTTCATTCGTTTTTTTAAGGAATCATCGATTTTCGGCTCTTCTATGATTTTTTAAAAGTGCGCATTATGAAATTGATTCAGATACTAAATTATATAAAAGTTTATTGAAATGAAGGTGAAGACAAATGAATTATGATTTCTACAATAACCCCGATCATTGGATGGATGGATTTTACGAACTATCAATTGAATATCACCCATATGGGGACGATAAAAGGGTAAATGAAGCACTTGTTGCTTTGGAGGAAAGTCTTTACTTCAATGGGTTCTGGGAAGAGAAAAAGGATTTCCAAAAGCATTCAATTTCTCTGCCGATAACGATCGAAGAAGAAAGTGTGAAGTCATTTTACGGCAGCCTATCCCTTCACAATTCCACTAAAGAGGAGCTGCCTTGTCTGATTACGGTCATCAGGGTAAACGGCGAGTCGGACTGGTTAGATATTTCAATTCCATAGGCTGCATTTGAGAAGGTGTTTCCTTACCGCTATCCTCTCACCACCGAGCTGAATCCCTGGTTAGAGAAAATCAATGAAGTGTATGTACGGTTAGCAGAGAGTATCTACTACAAATCCCCTTTCGATTTTGCGATGATCGGCGAGGAAATTTCTGGGGAGACCAATCAAGCAGAAATTACGATAGAGCTTATACAAAACAAGCCCTATATGACCTGTGTCCTTCCCAGTCCATTGCTAGTCCGGCTTAGACTCAATGGAAAAGGAACAGCGCTGTCAAATCGACTCAGGTTATTTTAATTTCTTCAAAACGAATGTAACTTAATTTGAATTAAGTTACATTCAAAACCGAAACTTTACAGCATTTTTAATTTGAAGTTTAGTAGTGGAGGTTATAAAAATTGAAACTAAGTGGTCAAGAACTCGAAGAGAAATTAATGGCTACTCACTATATTGATTCAGAATTAAAGGGTTTAAACTATGATCATACCAAGCATTTAGTGACAATGAAATATATGGGTTTAAGCGATGTTGAGGGCGAAGAAAGAGAGTATACCGTTCTGTTTAAAGAATGTTTTTCAACCATCTTCAATAATTGGCTGGAAGGGGCAAAAGGAGATATTCCACAATCCCCCAATGACTTAGCTTTCTATTTTCATGACATCTCAATTGGAGAAATTTTAGTAGAAAACGTCCATCTTTATCAAGTTAAAATGGTTATCCCTATGATGGATTGTCAGATTACCTGTAAATCAATTGAGATATGTTAGAAGTTGAGAACGAATGTAACTTATTAGCAATTAAGTTACATTCATTTATAAGTTTAAGTAGGAGGGACGCAATTGAAAAAGCAATATTTTGTTCAATATTCAGATACTAGTTTGATAAATGATTTTGTTCTTCCGAAAGGCAGGTTTGAATCAATTGCAGTTGGAATTAGGAACATGGAGACTGATTTTCTTTTTACGATGATCAAAAATATTAGTAGCTTTCCTGTTTTTTTCGTACTGGAATCTGTGGTTTTTGAACATATAGAAACGAATATTTCTGAGAAGAATATCTCTCACTATAAATTTTCTTCGGACGGTTATATCATCAAAATTGATTCGACTGACATATTAGAATGGGTTTGCACTAATACGGTTGAATTAGTTTCGAATGGATTGGAAGTTTTTATTTTCTTTGGAGAAGATATTTTTGAAGTGGATCTAGTCCCAACAAGAAATTGGGAAAGCCCGACTGAATTTAAAAATCTTAATTTTGATAAAGTCGAGACATTCATTGATGTATATGAGGTCGGCCTTACGATATTTACGAAGAATGAAAAATACAACTCACCTAAAAAAGTTACACCATACATATCAGCAGATTACTCGCTTGATTTAGAGAGTAGTGACACTGAATAGTAAAAGATTTTTAGTGTTAGCAGTACTTGTTTTATTCTAGTTTGAATGTAACTTAATACTAAATAAGTTACATTCAAACTCTCGTATAACTGCTTACTTTAAAAGCTTTAGAATAGGCAAAGAAATAACGTATCCAACTAAAAATCCAATGTTGTATAAGAAAATATCCGAGAGATCAAAAAGGCCGAAATTAAATTGGAACTGCAGGTACTCAATTAAGAGAATAAATAGTTCGAAAATGAGAAGTCTGGACCAAAACCCCTTAAAAAGGTTGGCGTAGGCTAACAAGAAATAAAAAGGGACAAAAATTACTAGATTGATGACCATGACGTAAAAAGAAGCCTCGTCGCCCGATATATCTGAAATAAAACCAAGTGGATTTAACCCGATCTCGCCAGTGGCGTACCGGTGCTGTGGGTCAAGGCGCAATAACCCTAAAATTAAGACCAATAAATAAAGACCTAGAAGAACATATCTTTCTTTTTTGCTATCGATTCTAAGTAAAATCAGCAGCAATACGTAGGTAGTAAGAACAATGATCAAAACGGCTAAAATGTTCTTTTCGATATTTTCCATATTGCCGAAAAAACGAGGCAATAAGTTCATAAAAAAGCTTACATACAACCAGCTTCCGATTAACAAACTCACCAAAAATAATAAGGTTTTTACTAACTTCTTAGATTTCAATGTCTTGAACACGATTTCCCTCTCTCTTAGTGTTTTCACACCTCTTTTTTTATCTACTAATAATCTCAGATGATTATACCAATATTTTTCCAGTCAAGTTCCATTTTTTATTAAATGTGAATGTAACATAAGTGTAAGTAAGTTACATTCAACATCACCATTCCATTGACTTCACAAAAAAACAACGAAACTGAAAATATACAAAAAATGATACGTTCAAAAGGGGTTATTCTAAGGCTCTATGACCGTATTTTTGAGTGAGTAAGAGTCTATATATCGGATCTTATCAACAGATAAAAGGCTAAAGTTTGAGCTCCTTATCTTTTAGTTTGATAAAGAATAATTTTACGAATACGTCAAATAATTAAATGAGAGAAAAATCGCAATGCACTTTCCTTCTCAACTCCGGTTTCTTTAATTGGCTTTTATAAAAATTATTCATTTACTGTTGGGACTTACTAAATAACTTATGACTGTTGAAAGGTATCAACCATCTTTTTGATTTGATAGATAACCTCTTTTGGAGAGTCCAAGTGGACAGCATGTCCAGCTTTTTCTAGAATGACGTGTTGACTATTGGTACTTAACTTCGCCAAATCCTGTTGGAACAACATCCAATAAGTCCAAGATTCCGATGTATGGTGCGGTTGGCTTCCACCTGTAACGACAATAAGAGGGATATTTCCAAGTGATTTATATTTCCTGATTTGTTCCAGACTTTCTTCAAATTCACTTAGTGTTCCTTCGACGGTAAATTGACTGAAATACCCTTCCTGCGTTTCGTAAGAGAAGAGTGGGACCATGAGCTTATTCTGATCTTCATGGCAGGAATCTAAGAGAACAAGTCCAGCTATTTCTTCCGGATAAGTAGCTGTATATAAACGAACATTTACGCCACCAAATGAATGACCGACCAAAATATAAGGCGGTTTTATTTCTGCTTCTTTAAGCAACCTACGCAAATTTTCTACGTTTCTCTGACTATGGCGGGGTTCTCCTGTGTATTCACTTTTTCCTAGTCCAGCCCGATCATATATGAACACCCTTGAAAAATAGGCGATTTCGTTTTTTATTATGTCCCAATTTTCTTTCGTCCATCCGTATCCAGAATCGAAAACGATAGTAGGTAATGAGTTAAGTTCATCTGTGTATTCGCAATAAAGTTGTTGATTCCCTATATCAATAGAATATTCTTTAAAATCGTTCATGACGTAAGTTCTCCAATCTAAAGTAATTTTACTCTAACTAAGTAGAGTTCCGTTCCAATTTTCAAAGTCCTATGTGGCTTCGAAAAGGCCAGAAGTCTTCGTAATTAAGACAAGCTCTTATTCTCTTCGCTTTTCACTAAAATATACATAGAGTATTTGTAAAATTATAACACTTTAAATTCTAGCACGAACTTTCATTGAATTTATCTTTTCTTTTCTTTATATTTCCAAGTTAATATATAGCTATTATAGTTGTATTATGACTAGTTTACATATCGCAGCTTATCGGAAGCTACTTATATTGCAAAGGAGAGAAGAGGCTGTAACCAACACATCTTTTCTCCTTTTTGTTCGTGAAAATGTACTTTTACGAATGCGTGGCTACACTTTAAGTATATCTTACAGATGGAAATTAATGTTATTATAAGAATATTAAATACTTTGCTTAAATAACAGTGCTTTTAGAAGACCCAATATATTTTATAGGGGGGCCAAAATGAATAAAAAGTTAAAAGATTGGAAAGATCCAGCCATACTGCTGACTTCACTTGGCATTGCTGGCATCGGTGACTTTATTTACCTGGTCGCCATCAATATCATTGTTTATCAAATGACTGGTTCTGCTGCAGCAGTAGCCGGACTTTGGATCATTGGACCGATTGTCAACATCTTGACGAAGTTTTGGACTGGAAGCTTTATCGATTACCGCAGCAAGAAGAAAGTCATTATCGCAACTTATCTTTTAAGGGCAGGATTTATCGCATTGATTCCCTATGCTCCCAACATCGTTGGCATTTACGTGATTCTCGTTTTCCTGAGTATCGCTAAGTCTTTTTTTGGTCCTTCTTCGACCACCTATACAACCATGCTAGTGCCGAAACTAAAGAGAAAACGTTTCAACTCCATTCGTTCGGTTACTTCTTCTGGTGCATTTATCATCGGTCCCGCCATTGGCGGTACGTTAATTCTGCTTAGCTCGATTCAGGCCACCCTTTGGATCAATGCAATTTTCTTTGTGATTGCAGCACTGCTGCTTTTGGGACTTCCAGAGCAAGAAGAGATTGACCGTGAGACGATTCCTAAGATGACCGTTGCTCAAGTATGGAGTGATTTTACAGTGGTTAAGCAATTCCTTTCTGAAAACAAATACATCGCTATTATTTACTTGAGTTTTATTCTGGTCATGATTTTTTCGTTCGCCATGGATGCCCAGGAAGTCGTGTTTACCCAACGGGTAATCGGTCTTTCCGAAGTAGACTACAGCTTGTTAATCAGTATCACCGGCATTGGTTCAGTTAGTGGCGGCGTTCTGCTTACCATCTTTTCGTCAAAGTTCTCTTTACGGTTTATGATTGTGCTCGGTGTGGTGATGACGGCGGTCGGCTATGTCCTGTATGCTTTTTCTTGGTCATTCCTCACCATTACAGTCGGCTTCTTGATTTTAGGTTTTTTCAATGTCTTCATGAATACTGGCATGGCTACGTTTTACCAAAACAACATTCCGGTTGCGCTGATGGGAAGAGTCACCAGCATTTTTCAATTGGTGCAGAGTGTCGTACAAGTCCTATTCATCTTAGGAATCGGTATCTTGGCAGATGTAATTTCCCTGCGAGTCACTATTGTTGGACTGGCCAGCATTATGCTGCTGGCATCAATCGTCTTTTCCTATTTTGTATTGAAACCACAACAAGCTGCATTTTACCGAGAAGAGGAGGAAGAGGTCGAAAAGGAAGTGTTGGTTTAATGACTCTATAGACTCAATTCTTGTAGAAAGGAAGATGCCAGATGAGCGAATATGATTCGAATCCACGGAATGATTTAATTGGAGACATTTTAAAGGAATATACTAAAACAGGAGGAATGGATGATTTGCCCGGTACTGGAAAGCCTTTGTCAGCGGAATATTTTTCAGGAGATCTTTTTCAGCATTTTCAGCGCGTAGCAAATGAGGCAGGGCATAAACCCCATTGGCTGAAGCTCCAGCATGATATTCGGGATGGGATTCAAGATGCGATTCTTCAACTTAGCAAAGGAAAGAGAAGCGATGTGCAATTAAAGGTTGCGTTGCTCAACGATAAAATTCATGAATTTAACCAAATTTGTCCGATACCTCTTCAAAAAGGATCAGTGAGGATGGAAAATTTAGATGCGGCCATGGAACGTTGGAGATAATGGTTTAATTTCATATACAGGAATTGTGAGAGGATGCAAAAAAAAGAGGGGAAGAGGTGAACTGAACCCCAGGTGATAGACAGTTAAAAAGTGATACATTAGTGGCTCAGTTCAAATTATGAGTTCGTTGTCTTTTTAGTTTGCAAAAGTGTACTTTTATGAATGCTTATATGTCTCTCCAATTTTAATACACCACCGGAACTTTTTTGATAGTGAGCAAATGGCCTTCAGACAAAAATAATTCTTCAGAAGACTTTATTTTATGTAAGAATACTTGTTTTTTCTCTAGGACTTTAAATGGCACTCTATTAGAATTAACCAGCTTGGCAACTTGAAAGCTACATCTTTTGTGATTCTCAGCTTTTTTGTGAATATACTCAAACAGAATATCCACTTCTTCTTTTGTATTAATACCATTATCAATTTCAAGCCGGATAGGAAAGTCGAATCCTTTAATCCGTTCATTAGATCTTTCAAAATATAATTCATGTTCTTTATAGATTTCCGTGGTCAACTCGATATCGGAGGCAATGTAATAAAAATAGGTCATCAATAAATCTCCTTTCAATAATTAGAGATAGTAAGGGAGCATCCTTTTTAGAATGTTAGAACATATATAACATATTAGATCGTATTTTGAATAGACATGAGTTTACATATCATGAGTTATCGGAAGCTATATCAATCAAAGGTACTAACCAATCATGGTAATTATTATTGACTTAATTTTCAATCTCAATTAATCTGAATAAAATGCTACTATCAAGAAATTGGTAATTTTAAGGACCAGTAAATGATGCATACTTTCTCAGAGAGGATATCGAAAGCTGCGAGATATCCAAAGGGTGTTCATTGAACCTGCCTTTCATATACTGTATTGAAAAATACAGCGGCTTATCCCGTTATCGATTCAGAGAGTAAAGCTTTGCTTTAAATAAGGGTGGTACCACCTCAACGGTCCCTTTTTTAAAGCAGAGCTTTTTTGATTTCCAATCCCATTAATTAAATAGATGGAGGGTTAATAATGAAAAAAATTCGATTGGTGAAGCATCAAGAAAAATATTGCGAAGAAATTTTCAGGCTTTCTTCCGCACTTCCAGTGAAAGAAGCTTTGGGTTTACCGGATGGAACGATTGAAGACACAAAACGCTTCGTTCAAAGAATCATGAAAGAAGAGGAGGCAGGAAAAACGGTTCCTCGCGTGATTCTGAATGAAGAAAATATACTGGTTGGCCTCACTGACTTAATGTTCATCAACTACCAAAAGAAATCTTGTCATATAGGTACGTGGATTGGTCATGAATATTGGGGACAAGGATTTAATAAAGCTTCTAAGATCGCTATCTTGCAGATTGCATATGAAGAACTAGGGTTGGATCATGTCTTTGCCGGTGCAAGAGTAGTAAATATCCGTTCACAAAAAGCACAGGAAAAACTGCCGTTTATTCGCTTGCATGTGGAATCTAAATTTAAGGAAGAACATAAGGCATTGGAAAACAAGGAAAAGCAACCTTGTGTTTTAAATGTTTTTAATAAAGAAGATTTTTTAACTTATATAGACTGAAACAAGGGAATCACTCTTTCTCATTAATGTATTTAAAGGAATTAGCTTGTATTTTTAAGTCCTCAAAGTAAGGATGAAAATAATAAAAAAGTTAACATATGACACTTTATCGGCAGCTACTTATAGTGAAAAGGAGAGAAGAGGCTGTACGTAGTGTATCTTTTCTCCTTTTTGTATGCGAAAGTGACCTTTTACGAACGCTTAATATCATAACTCTAACGTCGTAATGACGGTAGTTGGACTAATTATTAAAAGTGTCCTTTTTTTAGCCGATACGCCTTATGATAAACTCATGTTATCAAAAATTTCCAAAAGACTAAGTGAGGGAAATACTTCATTAAATAATTTCAAAAGATTACCTCCTAAACAGCGAGGAATAAAGGGGAAGCTAGATATGATTGAAAATGACGACCTTCTAATTAGACTTATGAACCGAAATGATTTTGAGGTAATGGTTAAATGGCTAAATAATCAGAGAGTACTGGAGTTTTACGAGGAACTACCTTCAAACTTTGATAAGGTGGAGAAGAAATACGGTCCAAGGATTGAAGGAAAGCACTATGTTACTCCTTGTATTGTTGAATACAACAATCAACCTTTAGGCTATATACAATATTATGAAATTCAGGAAGATGGATTGAAAAAATACGATTTTACTTCAAATCAAAATATCTATGGAATAGACCAATTTATTGGAGAAACTACATTATGGGACAAAGGAATAGGTACTTCAATGATCTTAATGATGATAAATCATCTTAGAAGTAAAGGTGCCTCGAAGATAGTTTTAGAGGTGAAAAAAGATAATATTCGTGCAATTAAAAGCTACAAGAAATGTGGTTTTAAGAAGACCAAAGAAATTACCAATGAATTAAACTTGATGGAATACAATATGAACGGTGTATTGCATTGACAAGGGACTATATGAATCTTTCTAGTTTACATATTTCAGATTATCGGAAGTTAGATTTCAAAAAGGCTGAAGCTAACGGGACTACGTCTGCTTCAGCCTTTTTGATCTATTCTTAGTCTTCATATTAAGGTTAATAGAAATGTAGCCATCATGGTTAAGATTAAAGATAGTTGATTCTTTTTTCTTTTGAAATATGTCCCTTTACTTTATGTGCAGGCTACATAATCAAAGGTCGGCGAATTCAGATTTTGTGTGATAACGTCCTTTGGGAACTGCAAAAGGAGAGCCTGAAACTGGATCTTTTATCACCATGCAGTCAAGATCAAAAATATCCTTAACTAAAGGACTAGTAATGACTTCAGAAGGCAGACCCTCTACAATCAATTCTCCTTTTCGTAATCCGAAAATATAGTCAGCATAGCGAGCAGATAAATTGATATCATGAAGAACCATAACAATCGTTGTCCCGTGTTTGCGATTTAGATCCGTTAGTAAATCAAGAATTTCGACTTGGTAGGTGATATCCAGAAAAGTAGTTGGCTCATCTAAAAACAGAATATCTGTTTGCTGAGCAAGTGCCATAGCAATCCAAACACGTTGCCGCTGACCACCAGACAGCTCATCAATATTACGGTTAGCAAGCTCCGTGATATCCATAATCCGCATCGCTTCAGCAACTGCTTCGTAATCTTTTTTGGTCCAGCCACTAAACAGCGATTGGTGAGGAAATCTGCCTCGTCCAACTAAGTCTGCAACCGAAATACCTTCTGGCACGATCGGTGATTGGGGAAGCATCCCCAAAACGCGCGCCAATTGTTTGGGTTGAATTTTACTGATGGGTTTTCCGTCTAGAGTGATTTTTCCAGAAGTGGGCTTGATAAGTTTTGCTAACGTCTTCAAAAGTGTGGATTTACCACAAGCATTTGCTCCAATAATAACACTTATTTTATTGCTGGGGATACTAAGACTGATACCTTGGATAATGGGTTTATTGTCATATCCTGAAACAAGATTTTCAGCTTGAAATACATGTTTTTGTGTCATCATAATTCTCCTCTTTGATTCATACGAATTAGCAGATAAATCAGGTACGGAGCCCCAAGAATTCCGGTAATGATTCCTACGGGGTATCTTGCCACGAAAGCAAATTGTCCGATTAAATCTGCTAATAAAACCAAATTGACTCCAACAAGCCCGGCAGGTAGGGCACTAGAGAAGCCAGTTCCAACAAGTCGTTTGGCAATCGGTCCAGCTAAGAATGAGACAAATGCAATTGGACCAGTTGTAGCAGTTGCTATAGCAATCATACAGACTGAACTGAATATTAACGTGACTCGAGTCTTATCTGTGCTAACACCTAGAGAAGTAGCAGCTTGTTCACCAAGTTCTAAGATACTCAAATGTTTTCCAAGTATTAAAATGATAGGAGCGAATAGAGCAACAGACAAAATCAAAGGCGGTAGTTCGCTCATTTGAGCGCCATTTAAGCTTCCACTAAGCCATCTGAATGCTGCTGGAAGATCTTGTTCAGCACCAATCAATAGCATATAAGATATTAAAGCGTTTAGCATAGCCTGTATACCTATTCCGATAAGAATCAGTCTTCCGATAGAAAAGGATTTTCCTCGGGATAGAAAGTAAATGAGCAAGATGGTTGCGAGACCTGCAATGACAGAAGCAATTGAAACAACTGTTCCACTTGTATGCAAGATGACAATGCAAAAGACAGCAGCAGCGCTCGAACCAGTAGTGATGCCGATGACGTTCGGATTAGCGAGTGGATTACGCAACATCGTTTGGAACGTATGACCAGCAATCCCAAAAGCAAATCCAGCCAACAGACCAGCTAGCATCCTAGGAAGACGAATCGTCGAAATCGCAAAAGATGCACCTTGGATTTGTTCTCCAGAAAGAACTTTAATGACGTCCATTACCGGATAAATCGTATTGCCCATTAATAACATCGCTAGGCAAAGAACAATGGCTAGACCAGTCATAGAAATTGTTACAATCAGCCAACGACGGTATCGTTGGCGTCTGCCTGTGACAATAAATTCAATAGATTGATTGTTCATAGCGATCTCACTTTCGACTTCATCGTCAGTAAAATAAGTATTGGTGCACCGATGAATGCCGTAACGACACCTACTTCAAGCTCTCCAGGGCTGCCAATAAGTCGACCACTAACATCGGAAAGAGTCAAAATAATAGCACCTGCGACAGCAGACATCGGAATGACGAAGCGCAGATCTGGTCCTAAAATTAGCCTCATCACGTGAGTTGAAAGTAATCCGATAAAGCCGATTGGACCAGCTAATGCTGTAGCTGCTCCGCACAAAAGAACGGCACCAAGAGCTGCCGTCATCCTTAAAACACCTGTCCGGACACCAAGGCCACTGGCCACATCATCTCCTAAAGCTAAAGCATTTAATGCGGGTGCAGAAGCAATAGCGATAATTATACCTACAATCAAAAAGGGTGAAAATGTGGAAATGGAGCTCCAGTTTCCTGAGCCGACACTGCCAACTTGCCAAAATCTAAATTGGTCCATGACATTAGACCGTGAAATCATAATAGCCATAACCAATGAAGAAAGAGCCGCACTTGTTGCAGCCCCTGCCAACACGAGTTTGAGTGGTGTAGCGCCACTTCGTCCCATAGAGCCGATTCCGAAAACAAAGAGCGCAGTAAGTGTTGCTCCGATTAAAGCCAGTACGATATATTCATTTGCCGTACTAATATTTAAAAATGCAATCCCACAGACAACGAATAAGGCAGCCCCTGTGTTAACGCCCAATATGCTTGGGTCAGCAATTGGATTTCGTGTAACAGCTTGCATGAGTGCTCCCGAGACGCCAAGAGCTGCACCGCACATCAAGCTAAAAACTGTACGAGAAATTCGCTTGCGGACGATGTTTGCTTCATAGGAATTGATATCTGGATGGAACAAGGCGTCCATCATATGATGGACGCCAACAATTCGTGATCCAAATGCAAGAGAAGCAGCAGCACAAAGAGCAAGTAGGAGTAAAGAAATCAATAGCATTTTCGTGAAATGTTTGGGAACATGGAGACGTGAATCCTTAACGCTTGAAATCGCACTGCTATTCATCTAATTTACTGATGGCTCCATCAATCAATTCGAGATATTCATCTATTGAGTAAGCGATTGAGAGTGGATTTGGATTTCCAGAAGCAGCTAAAGGTGTATTGTCTCCAATGAATACAACAGACCCTCTTTTAATCGCAGGAATTTCTCCAAGTAAAGGATCGGCTTTTACAGCCTCATATAGACTTTCATCACCGTAACCAATTAGAATATCAGCATCGTTTAAGGCATCAGCATTTTCAGTACTTAACGACAAGGAATAACTTGTCGGATCTGTGATTAGTTCTGTAATGCTTCCCGGATACTCCATACCCAGCTCAGCTAGAAAAGCACCACGTGGATCTGCGGGTGTATAAAGGTGCAACTTGGACATATCATTTGCTGAGAAATTGACCCATGCTACTTTCTTACCTTTCATATCGGGATAGTTGCTTGCACTTTCTTCGATTAATTTTTCTGTATCGTTAATCAATTGTTCGCCTTCATCTTTCATGCCCATACCAGTTGAGTTCAACAAAATTTGGTCACGCCACGTAGTCGACCATGGAGCTTCTTCATATGCTACAACTGGTGCGATTTCTGTTAGAATATCGTAATCTTCTTGAGTAATACCGGAATAAGCTGCAAGAATAACATCGGGATCTGAATCAGAAATAGCTTCGAAATCTAAGCCGTCGGTGTCTTGGAATACATTGGGATCATCTTCACCGAGTTCTTCCAATTTTTCAGCGGTCCATGGCAATAGGCCACTGTCGTCCTCGACACCATAGTTTGCTGCAGAAAAGCCAACAGGTACAGTGCCGAGTGCAAGAGCTACGTCGTGATTGGCCCATTGAATTGTAGCTACACGCTCAGGCTTTTCTGTAATTTCTGTTTTACCAAAGGCGTGTTCGATGACCAGCGGATATTCAGAACTCTCATCTGAAGATCCCGTCTTATCTGTTTCAGTTGTTGATGTGGTATCTTGGCTTGAACAGCCTGCTAACGCCATAGCAGCAAGAGCAGAAAGTAGTATGGTTGGCAGTTTCTTTTTGTGGATAATAGTCATGTATTTATCTCCCTTTTCATCATTCAATTTTTTTATTGCTTGAAACTTTAAAGAGATAAATTATTAGCTCTTTTAGTATGTATGTTGATTAGAATTGTCAAATGTAGTTCTGTGAAGGTAGAAATTGTGATACTTGCAAAAATCGGAAAATTGTATTGATTTCATATTATCGATCTATCTAAATGATAACAATTATCATTCTCACTTACTTAATTTATAGTTCTTTATGTATATTGTCAATGGAAAATGTAGAAATTCCTTTTAGTTGGAGCAAAAAACTAAGGTAAGTCTACATATCCTCTTTTTATCGAGAGCTTAAAATATCTTATGTAAATGGAATAGAAGAGAGTTCTGATCAGGTACTCACTTTATATATTACGGATTATCGGAAGAAGGATAAGTTGAAAGCGTCTGTATGTCTTTTAAAACAATTCTCAAAATAGCAAAAGTTGGCTACGTTGACAACAAGTCGAGGAAAGCGTTAAGTTTAGCTGGAAGATACCTGGAGTTTAGAAATTGCAGGAAAAGAATCCGATACTTTGCTATTCAAAGTAGAAACAAATTTGTCATGAGAAGGGAGCATTTCATAATGCAAAAGAAAATTTTTATTTCACCGAAAAAATATATTCAAGGTGCTGGCGTTCTTAGTCAACTGGGTGAAGAAGTTGCTAAAATTGGAGAAACACCGTTCGTTTTATCCGACAGCACTGTTTGGGGGATCACGGGAGATACAGTTGCAGAAAGCTTCAAAGCTTCGAATACCTCTTATATTTATGAAAAGTTTACAGGAGAAGCTTCCAACACAGAAATTGATCGTCTTTCTAAAATAGGGAAAGATAAAAAAGTTGACGTTGTCATCGGGTTAGGCGGAGGAAAAACGATAGACACAGCGAAAGCCGTTGGGGATTCCCTTGGAGTCGCTGTCGTGGTTGCGCCTACAACGGCATCTACAGATGCTCCGACAAGCGCGCTTTCCGTGATTTATTCCGACGATGGCGTATTTGAAGGCTATAAATTCTACACCAAAAATCCGGATTTGGTGTTAGTCGATTCAAAAGTAATCGTCAATGCACCCGTGTTTCTTTTGGCTTCAGGTATGGGAGATGCGATGGCCACATTTGTAGAAACTAGAGCTTCATTGAAACGGAATTCAAACACCATGGCTGGCGGGAAGGCAACTCTTGCTGGACAGGCAATTGCAGAAAAAGCTGAAGAAGTGCTGTTCGATCAAGGTATTGCTGCGTACAGAGCTGCGAAACAAGGATTGGTCACACCGCAAGTCGAAGCAATTATCGAAGCGAACACCTTATTATCAGGGCTAGGATTCGAGAATGGCGGATTGGCTTCAGCGCATGCAATCCATAATGGCTTTACTGCACTTAAAGGAGAAATCCACAAATTGACTCATGGCCAAAAAGTAGCCTATGGTGTCTTAACTCAATTAGTACTAGAAGGATACTCAGAATCTGACATTTTACGTTATGCAGACTTCTTCAAAGAAATTGAGTTACCAACAACACTGAAAGACCTTCATTTAGAAAATGCGTCATACGAAGACTTACTTAAAATTGGCGAACTGGCCACTGTGGCAGGAGAAACATCGCATAACATGAATCCAGAACTTACACCGGAACAAATTGCAGATGCCATTTTAGCGGTAAATGCAATTACAACTGCTTAAATTTTGTTGAGATAAAGTATATTTAGATTGAAGCATACCTAAGAGGAAGGTAACTCGTTAGCATCGGTTATCTTCCTTTTTTCATATTATATGTTCGCAAAATATTAATTTAACGAACATATAAAGTAGGCATGTGATAAAATAAGTCTAATAGCTTAAATCAATCGAATTTTATAAGATTAGGCTAAATTCTTAGTTCTGTTAGATGTTAGGATTAGCTTTCTTATTGAGTTATTAAAGTCATTAATGAAGTATAGATTCTTGAAATTACATGGAATAAAGGTGTGGTTATATGATTACCAGAGGATTTCCCAACTATTTAAAAGATGACGTTACTAAAGTTGTTAAGTTGTTGTCTACCAAATTTTTCTTAACTGTCACTCCTAAGGTCTCTCAGGAAACTATTGAATATTATCAAAACAATCATGTAATTAGTTTTCCTAATCGCATCTACTGCAAAGATAACTCGAACAAGTTTATAGATAGTTTAACTGAAAGACAAAAGATGATTCTGCATTGCATACTTTCTAGAAATAATGACGGATATATTCGCCAAGAGCATATACGTTCGTTGCTTCAGATGGATTACGAAGATTGGACTATTCCTTACATTGTAAAAGTATGCGATGAATATGTCGTAGAAATTGTAGAAATGACTTATGAGTTTTTGAAAGAACGAGATACAGTGCGGATTAAAAATTTCTGTAGTGAAAATAAAGAGGAATTTTGTAAAAGCTACAGTAGAATGATTAGCTATTGGAATGAATATCACAGACATACATACGGCGAGTTTCACCAATACATTGGTAGAAAGCTATTTAGAGAATGTTTTGGTTACTCTCGATCCATGGAATTTAAGAAATAAGTTAATGATTGCGGATTCAAGCGAAAGAAATGACATTAACTTATACCATGATTTCATGAATTACTTATATGAGTTTGAAGACAATCAATAGAAGAATCTATTCTTCGATAGTCACCAGCTACCCTAGAATATTTAAAGCATAAATTCCTTCAATCCTTGAAAAGCAGGTGCTAGTAAATGAACAATTTTAATCGCATTAACGAATTAAAAAAGGAATTGGATCAACACAGACCGCTTCCAGTAGCTGCTGTGAAGAACCTGCGCGACGTGTATCGTGTGGAATGGACGTACAATTCGAATGCCATCGAAGGCAATACTTTATCGCTGATTGAAACCAAAGTTGTCATGGAAGATGGCTTAACGATTGGTGGCAAACGGCTTCAGGAACATTTCGAAGTCATCAATCACGCTGAAGCCATCAGCTTTATTGAGGAGCAGGTCACTCAAACTGAACCGTTGGATGAGCGAACGCTAAAGACGATTCATCACTTGATTTTAAAGAACATCGACGATGAAAATGCCGGTAGATATCGCTCGATCAACGTACGAATCTCCGGTAGCCAGCACGAACCGCCGCATTTTTTGCAGGTGGCGAATGAGATGCAAGCGCTTTTTGCCTGGTATGACCAAGAAAAAGACCAAATGCATCCAGTAGAGCTGGCCGCATTGTTCCATTTTAAGTTCGTATATATTCACCCATTCGCAGATGGCAATGGCCGGACGGCGAGATTGTTAATGAACTTGATCCTCATGGGTCATGGCTTCCCTCCTGCTATCGTCAAAGCTGAAAACACACAGCGCTTAACGTACTATGAAACGTTGGAAACAGCGAGCATACAAGGGAATACGCAGCCCTTCGTTGACTTGATTGCAAAGTGTGTGGAGGAAAGTTTAACCACCTATTTAAAAGCGATTTTATAAGAGTGCTGTTTACTTACTCATTTTCTAGAAAAAATACTTACCACCTCTATATGTTCGCTTAAATTACATTTTGCGAACATATAGAAATTCATCTTCAAAGGAGGTCAACATCATATGGCGATGACACCTGAAGAATTACAAGTCCTCCAACGGATTGAAAACCAATTAAACAGTATGCCTTTCTATGTGGTTGAGTATATTCGTTCCAAAAAACGTGCTGGCCTTTCAGCGGATACCTTGCTTCAGTACCTTTACCGTTATCAGCACTTTTTTCAGTGGCTGCTTCGAGAGAATTTGACGGAAGCTACAGAAATTTCTTCAATCCCCTATGTAGTATTAGCCGAAATGAAAAAACAGGATATCGAGCTGTACATTGAGTTCTTAAGAGAGGAATCAATCATTCACGAGAACAACAGCGTGAAAAGGCGCGGTCCTGCGGTCGTTACCCTTTCGGTCAATGCATTAAAATCACTTTTCAATTACTTGACGAAAGAAACCGAGACTGCAGATGGAGAATCCTACTTCTACCGAAACGTTATGAGCAAAATCGTACTGCATACAAAAAAAGAGACGGCCAGCCGACGTGCGCAGAAAATCAGTTCCGCCATTCTGAACGAACACGAAATCAACGATTTCTTGCAGTTTATCGAACATGCATACGAAGCTACGCTGGTAAGCGGACTTGCCCGACAACGGTTCAACCGAGACAAGGAACGGGATTTGGCCATCCTTTCCCTCTTCCTCGGAAGCGGCATTCGCCTTGGGGAAATGGCACGCATTCTCGTGAAGAAAATTAACCTCAAGAAGCAATTGATCGACATCAAGCGGAAAGGCTCGAAAGAAGATACCGTCCGGGTGATGGACCAAGCGATTCACCACTTAAAAGACTACATAGAGATTCGGGAAGCTCGGTATAGCGGGTCAAAGGAAGTTCCCTTCCTGTTTGTGACGCTTTACGGGGGAACGGTTCGTCCCTTATCGAGACGAGCGATTGAGAACTTGGTGACCAAGTATACTGCAGCCTTCGCTCAAGGAGAAGGCATGAGTCCACATAAACTACGACATAGTTTTGCGGCGGACTTTATTCGGAATGGCGGTAATATCGTCCTTTTACGTGATCAGCTGGGTCACAGTAATATCGAAACTACTTCCCTTTATACTAACCTCTCTAACAAAGATAACGAACAAGTATTAACCCGCATGGAAACAAATCGGTTAAAGCGTCCAGATATTGAAAGTTAATATAGACGCACAGTAAAAGGACAGACAGCCTATACATAAGCTGTCTGTCCTTTTGATTGGTCGCGTTTAAATATCTACTTTAAATTGAGATTTTGCAAACATATAGAATTTAAGCTTGAGAAAGATAACCTATATTGGCTACCTTCCCTTTTCATAATTCATAATTTATTAGTTCCGATAATTCCGGAATATGTAAACTTGCTATACAGCTTTGTCTTAGAATGCTATTTTTCTGTAAGAAAGGAAATATTCAAATCGAAATTCCCCCTTCACACTTCTAATCTATATTGTATAAGCAAGCCAATCATTCCTAAGTATTCTTCACTTCCTACTCTGCTGATTTCTTTAAAACCAATCTTTTTAAGCATTTTTCGTGAACGCAAATTTGCTTCATTTGTTTCTGCTTTAAAAATCCTAATTCCTAATTGATCTGCTGCAAACTTCATTATACATTTGGAAGAGTTATATCCAATTCCTTTTCCCCATAATTCACTGTTCCCTATTGCAATACCTAACTCCGCCGTATAATCCTTAATATTAGCCAAATCTGCATATCCGACTAAATTCCCGTCATATTCTATTCCCATTCGAATAAAGTCGTTTGATACATTGTTAACACAAAGAAGCCACCATCTATACAATTCTTCAGGATTTCTGTTTATCTCCCATCCATTAGCCAAACAAAAGGAGTCGTCTTTGCTCCATTTTAAAACCCTTTCATAATCATGTATAGCTATAGGTCTAAGTTGAATGCATGATGAAAGGTTCTGTTTTTCATTCATTTCTGTTTCCCCGAACTTTTTTTATTTAAATCGTTCCTTTTATAAATTCTTGAAGCTTATTTTTCACTTCTAAAAAAGGAGTATGATTACTTTCCTCGTTTAACTAAATATACTCAGAGCTTTGAATAATAGCTAGATAATTTTGGAAACAGAAACGTTCGCAAAAGTACACTTATACGAACGAAAAAAGGGAAGAGACTTCATAGAAAGTCTCTTTCCCACCGATAATCTCTTGATATGTAAACTTACTTAATCATTGGAAATTGAGTCTCGTTAAACTTCTCTTTAAATCAATACAAGAATAAGACTCCAATTCTTTACTTCAACGGGAGTCTTATTCTTATGAGTTATTATTCTCTGTACGAATCATGATTAGGAACAAATATGTCTTCTTCAACGTCTCTAACAATCGAAAAATGATCCACATTGTAATGACCATGAAGCGTTTCATTATGATGTTTTATGATTTGCTCTGCATTCAATGACTCACTGTCTTTAGTTGAATGTCCGTTACCCACCAACGTTACATCTAGACCACTAATAGTAGCTGTTCTAACTGCACTGTCTATGCAATGCTGGGTCGCACACCCCATGATAACCACATGTTCAGTTCCTTCAATTTTCAAGTAATCTAGAAGTCCGGTGCCATGAAAGGAATTTGTTGCAGCTTTATCAAAAATATTTACATCCGCAGGCACATAAATATTTTTATGTACTTGAAAGCCGTCGCCTTCTCCTCCAGCAACATCTAAATCTCTAACAAAAACAATTGGAATATCAGATGTTAATGCCTTTTCAACTGCTAAATTGATATTACTGACAAGCTGTTCTTTATTAAAGACAGCTGCTTCCTCCTGATTTCCTTCAATTAGTTCTTGTTGTGCATCAATAACTAGTAATAGTTGCTTCAAATAAATTCCCCTCTCAATTTTTGGGGAAACTATAACTAACTAGACTTACTCCCCTTTATGTTTGTTAAACGAAAATTCAATTTGCTAATCATAATAACAACCTCCTATGTATGAAATCATCTTCTTCTGAATGTCGAATTTTCAGACAACTTAATTATAACATAACTGCAAACTGGAAGAGTTTGTATTAGTTATTCAACTAAATCATGGGAAATAATTAATAAAAGGGCTCGTAAAAGTACACCTACACGAACGAAAAAAGAAGATGCTTAGGACCAGCACCTTCTCCAGTTTGTTTTTATAGACTTCCGATAAGCTACGATATATAAACTATTACCTCTCAAAAATACAATTTTAAAGCCTCATAATATGGCCTTTTGAATGTTTTTTTTTCTAACAAACTCACTTACCCTTTTAGTACTGCTAACTTCTTTAAAATAGGAATTCTAAATGTAACTTAGTTAGACTTATGTTAGATTCAAATACCTGATTCATTATTGGTATATTATTCCTGAAACGCCTAGAAAAGGGCAATGATAAATGCTATAGTCAAAAGGCTCGGATATTTCATTAAACGGGCCATAGCTATTTGAGGAGGCGTTTATTATGACAAACAAAATCACTGTTACCATCAATGAGTACAAGGGGATAACGCTTAATTAACTTTTCTATTTCGCGTTCCCCGAAAATCGAAAGGGGAAAATTATGAATACAGAAAATGTGAAAATCGTCGAATTAAACATAGAAAACTGGTATGACTGCTGTAAATTAGAGGTATCAGAAGAACAAACGCCATACATGGAACCAAATGCCGTATCGATCGCTCAATCAAAGTTTGAAACTAGCTTAAAACCTTATGCCATCTATACAGGCGATAAAGTGGTTGGTTTTTTGATGTATAACTCTGTCCCGGAGGAACTTGACGGCTATTGGGTATATCGAATAATGGTAGACAAAGCCTTCCAAGGTCAAGGAATCGGGAAAGCTGCAACTAAATTGATGATTGCAGAGATGACCAAATCACTAAATGCCACAAAAATTGTGGTCGGCTATCATCCAGACAACTTGAATGCCCATAATTTATATGCGAGTTTGGGATTTGAGGACCATGGAGATCGGTTTGGCAAAGAAATAGCCGTTGTAAAACAGCTAATCGATTAATGAATTAAAACCGTATTTTAGTGAAAAGGACCTTTCTTAAGGTCCTTTTTCTTTTATAAAAAATCAGTATTTCCTTTGGTCTGAATGTAACTTAATTAGCATTGAGTTACATTCGGATTCTTAGTTTTTCACAATATTTTTTCTCTGTCAGGTTCTTTCAGAAAAGCATCTTCACCTTCATCAAATCCTTCCGGGCTCCAATGATTTTCCGACAATCTACTTTCCTCAAACATTCCCCGGAGCTTTCGAATGGCTTCATCCCAAGACGAAAACACTTCAAAAGCATAAGGTGGTTCTTCCTCGTCATCATTCCACACAGCCCATTTTTTATCAGGAAGCTGTGTTGCATGGTACCAAGTATCTCCTTCCATTTCATAAATACCAAAAGTATTTTCCAAAGCAATGTTCCAATTCGGATAACCTAATTCCTCTGCAAATTGATCGTGTTTTTCGAAAAACAGTTTGTGCAAAAACTTTTTTAAACGTCCCATATCATCATTTCCTATTCTTCTAAAGGAATGTAACTTAACTATACGTAATTTACATTCATTTTCTAGTTTTCGTCCCAAAAAGTTAATTGTTTAAGGTCAATTTTTCTTTAAAATGCACTTTTCTTTTTTTGGTCATTACTATCTTAAATGCACTTATCCCTAGTAATAAGAATGTTAATGAACCTATTAAGCCTACAGGTCTTATTGAAGTTAATTCAGCGGTCAAACCAATTATTACGGTTAGAACAATAATAAAAAATGCTTCAACAATACTGAATAAACTGCTAAACCTTCCCATCATTTTCACCGGCACGTTGTTCTGATAGAACGTCAAATAACCCGTATTGGCAAAAGTGATGGCAAATCCAATCATAAAAGTTCCAGTTGCAGCACTGATAAAACCGTGTGAGCTGTAGAGAGCAATATAACCGACTGCAGTAAACACAGAGCCAGCCCCTATTAGTAAGTTGACTGCTAATTGTTTAGAAAAAATAGTGTTTATAAGTGAACCCAAAATAATTCCCGTTCCAAATATACTTAATAAGAATCCATAATTAGTGTCTGACATCCCAATAACTTCTTTAGCAAAAGCTGCTTCCAATGAATCCAGGGCAGTCATAAATATCGTCATTCCAACAAATAATAGATAAACTTTTAAAATAAACGTATGGGTTTGACTGAACTTGTAAACCATTTTAAAGTCACTTTTTATCAATTTCCAAGAAAGCTTTTCCATTTCGGATGAAACTGTTTGAGAATCAAGATTAGGCAATAACATGATGATGAAAGCTGACAAAATCAAAGCCACTGAGTTTACATAGATAGCCGTATAAGGTGTTCCCATCCAAAACAAGAGACCAGCTATTGCAGGGCCGATTAATGTTCCGCAAGAGTTGATAAAGCTTCTTAACGCATTGAATCGTTGACGATCTTTCTCTGGTATGAGTTTTGTCATATACACCATTGACGTGGGTTCAAACATGGCACTTCCGATATTAATGATAAGTACGATGACATAAACATAGAACAGCGAAGGCAGCACAGGGATTAGTGCAATACAGAATGCACGCGAAATATCTAACCCAATCATAAATTTCCTCGTATTAATGCGATCAATCAGGCTCCCTGCCCATGAGTTCGAGCAAATAGTCGCGATTGGTCCTAAAATGTATAGCCAAGCGATCGCTAGAGGAGAACCGGTTTCATTCAGGATAATTAGATTCAAGGCAATCAGATAAACCCATGCCCCGATATTTGAAATACCGATACCACCCAACAATAATAAAAAATACTTCCAATTTTTCATCGTTAACCTCTCCCCACTGCATTTTAGCCAAACAAAAAATCCCACCCCCAAGACAATTGTCTTGGGGACGAGATTACTAAAATCGTGGTGCCACCCCTGTTTGTTTATACGTCACCGTATGAACCTTATTTGGTACAGCCGTAAAAAAGACGAATACCTTAGCTCTGTAACGGGAGCTCCCGTCCCAACATCCCCCAAAACTAGGTTCCTTTGCGATGCTCAGAGGCTTGTTTCGATAACGCACTTCTACTCCTTTCCACCAACCGGAGCTCTCTAGAAAAAGTTTTGGTTATCTACTGGTCTCTTCAACGCGTTTCTTTTTTATAATTACCATAATATTACCACAACTTAAACAAATTAGTAAATACCAATTTTATGACAAGCGATGATATTACTAAATAGAGATATTAAAAAATTTTTTTACCTCAACAATTTAAGAATGCCAGTTTAATTTCAAAATAAATCCGTTTGTAAAAGTACACCTACATGAACAAAAAAAGAAGATGCTTAGGACCAGCCCCTTCTTCAGTTTACTTTTATAGACTTCCGATAAGCTGCGATATGTAAACCTCATTCATTATAAATGAGATCTTTCGAAGCTTGAAAAGCAATACTTAATATAATAATGGTTACCCAGTCAGTTTTTCTGCTAAGCCGTTTCAATGCTCGTCAAGAAAATACATAAATGCCTTTCCGCTAATAATCGGAAGGCATTTCTCTAATATTCAGTTTTGTTCCAGTCCTTTAATACCAAGATAATAATGAAAAGGCTGTAAATAAGCAAAAGTCATGAATTTTGCCGGTTCCGGACAGCATCGCTAACTAAGCGGAGAATTCGACTACCTAATGCTTCAGCTTGCCATCCGGTTTGCGCTTCCCTTGTCACTCCACCGTCACTTCCGCAGCAAGAGAATATGAAAAGTCAGCGGGCAGATCGAACGGCATCACACGCACCAAATCTCCCTCCTTCAATTCTTCATACGCCTCCACTTTTCCCTTGAAAACCGTGGCATCCGTCAAATGCACTTCCTGGACAGACGAATCGCCCCAAAAGCCAGTTGCCACCATTTCCACAGTAAAACTTGCTTCCGTTTTTTCAGTCACGACACCCTCAATGATTCCTAAAAAGAATGAACTTGACTGGATCAGCAAGGCAACCGCAACGAGCCAGACAACCATTTCGCTCAACATGAAAAGGGATTGCTTCGGGTGCTTGGAAGCTGTCCACTCAAAGTACGCCTCCACTGCATAAGTTAGTATGATAAATACAATGACATAGACGAGCATATAAACAATTGAATTCTCTTCGGCAATGACATAAAACAACGTTGCCACCCCTGCAATCAACAGAATCCCCCGTACAAACCAGTCCACTTTCAAGTGAGTTGCATTCACATAATTATTCGAAAAGAACTTCTTCTTCCGCGGCTCGACCTTCAGCCACTTCTTGAGAGCGAATTTGATGATGGCGTTCACTGCGTACACGATGAATAGGAACCAGTAATAGCTTAAACCACATATTGCGGCCTCCCTCCACTTACTTTTGCTGAATAATCAAAAGAACTCCTTAGGTTGAAAATAGAATGGGAGTACTTCCTCGTTTTTTACTGGATAGAAACAGGAAAACACCTCCACTACCTATAATATTATCTTACCATTTGCGGAGTATTCGGAATATTATTTTTGTGATTTTTCATCATATCTAGTTCTCTCTTCAAACGGCTGTAAAAATATCAGTTTATTTTAATATCCGCTACTTAAGAAACTTGCAACAAACCTCCGGAGAATATGACCGTGCGTAAAAGTGCACTTCTCCAAGCAACAAGGGAAGAAACCTTAATCGGGTTCCTTCTCTTCTGCTAACTTTACGATATGTAAAATTAGATTCTTTCAAAACACGATTTTATAACCATACAGAATAGACTTTTGAATGTATCATTTTTTCTAGCAAATCCATTCTTATCTCTCGCTCTTCGAAGATTACTGAAATAAAGGTTTTGAATGTAACTTAATTACTAATAAGTTACATTCAGATTAGACATAATTCTAATTAGAAATCACAACTGAAAAAACATTAAACGTTTCTATCACTTCTTCATCTTCTTCTCTCTCATCGGAAATCTCGTCATGACTCTCCGTTATAGGGATACCATCGTGAAACGGAAATTGCAGAAATTCAGCGATAATGGGCTCTATACTCGCGATCGTTTTGTATGGCCTGCCAAAAGGTAACTTTTCATGGAAATCGGATATCAGACTGAACTTTAGGCTAGCAGCCTGCCAGTCAAACCAAACATAAAAAATCATGGGATGGTCACTGTTTTGGACAATCTGTTCTTTTCTGTTGGTTTGGACTTGAGTAAAGAATAAAACCAACTCTTCCCTAGTGAATTCATTTGCTAACTCTTGTCCCATTGAAACACCCCAGGTGTTTTCTCCTGTTTCACTGAACAGATCGTCAATAGAGCTTCCAATGAAGATCGGGTCTTCAATAATTTCGTTCAGCTCTTCTATAAACTCTTTTTTGCTCATATTGGCCTCCTGACCGTCCGAAAAATAAACAACAAATCTCTGGAATATCTTTACCATGAAATCACGTTTTGAATGTAACTTAATTGCTATTAAGTTACATTCAAATCCTTGATCTCTTAAAAAAATAAAGCTCCTTTTTCAGATTTTTTTAATCGAGAAGGGATAAAGTAGTTGAAACAGAGATTTCGTACTCTACTTCATTTGCTATATCTTCACCCACGCCAAAGCCCGCTATCGCTTCAACTTCAACTTCACCAGCGTCAAATTCTTCTAATTCACTTTCATCAAAATCTAGTACTAGAGGTTCGTTTTGAATTAGTGTGGTCTTGCTTCTCATATCCGATCTTGTTCCGGTGTTCAAGGCCTTCCCGTCTTTATAATAGTTGAAGTAAAGCACATGGTTTCCCCCATGGTACACATCAATCGCTTTTTCTTCTCCAGTGTAGGTGATGGAAGCAGTAATCATCTCAGCATTGTTTTCTGGATTTAAAATTTCAACATGAAAGTTCTCTTTTTGATTAACGGGTTCATTATTTTTTGGCCCCTCAACTTCAGCAGCTCCGGAGTCACATCCACTCAAACCAAAAATCAACAAAGAAATAAATATCAACTTTTTAAAAGGACCTAATTTCATTAGTCTATGCTCCCTTCTACGTTTTATAGTGAAAAGATAGGCAAGAAACAGGAAAAAGTGACTGTAGCCGCCCCCTTCGAATTAGTAGAATAACAAACAGATCAGATTGCTTTTCCTGTAATTTTAATTTTGCTGTTTTTTTCTAATAATCCAATAGAACCATTAACTGAATTAGTTAATGGTTTTTTATTTATTCTACTGTGATCTCAATAGGTTCTAGAATCAACCTACTTTCAAAAATTTCCTGGGTTCCCGAATCAGTTGATTCTAGGTTTTCATATCCCGCACCTTCTATAAATTCTCCGTTCACTCTTAAACTAGTAGTCTCAGTTTTTAACCAGTAAATTCCTGGGTCAGGTAAGGTAAAAGATTCTTCAATTATAATTACATCTCTAGGCGCCATCTCAGTTGTTAGAGCAATGTCTTCGGTTCCACCGCCTTGTTCTCCCATTGACAAGAGGATTGGCGGATTGGCGTGTACTAATTCTATTGGTTCATCTCCGAGGTAAGTGAGAGTACTAGAAACTTTTAGGTTATCTCCACTTTCTAGTTGTGCATAGGGAATCTCCACTTCTAACCTGAACAGTTCTGATTCAATTGACTCCACTACTGGTTCAGACAATTTATTCTGTTGCACACAGCCAGCCAATGAAAATAAAAGAACTGCCAAACAAAAAAACAATTTTTTCATTCTAATCCCTCCCAATAAACGAGTAGACGTTTTCTTATCAGGCCAGTTACAGCAGTAGTTATAGAATTTGGTTAGATTGCTTTTGCTAATAAGTTACATTCAAAATTAAAAGAAAAACACCTTTTAAGGTGCTAATTTCATGTATCTCTTTCGTACTGTTTCGATGAGATGTAGTAAGGCATAATAAAAACTACAACTTAGTTTTTATTCAGAACTCATTTATTCCGGATTGTGTTTGCCACTACCAATGTAGGATGGCTCTATTTTCCTTTTATCATCATTTTCGTATTGGTATCCATAATCAATTTCTGGTTCATCTCTAAAATAAACAATTGTTTGATACCGTTCTATACCTGTTCTTTTCCGATCGAATCTAGTATCTACTTCGAGAATTTCTTTCCCTGTGTAACCATGTTCCGTGTAAAGATAGTCACGCACATCTTTTTCCATCTGCGCTTCTATTGATGCTCTTGGTGTTAAATAAAGATAACCTCCAACAGCAGCCAGAATAATTACTAATGAAACGATACTTAAAATCACCGATTTCTTTTTCATTCTTCCAACCTCCACTTTTAAAATTCAGCCATTCTATATTTTAACGAATGTAACTTAATTAGTATTAAGTTACATTCAAAGAATAATTTCTTCATTCGCGAGGAACGGAAATGGTTGGTTTTTAGATAACTGATAAAAGCAGTGCAATTATAACCGCTTGGCCAAATATAATCGTGAGATTTTTTGTGTTCAGAATCTTTTTCTCTGGCAATAAAAGCTTATATGCGACCGAAAAAATCACTAATAGAATTAGAAAAGTAAACAGAAAAGCTAATAGTAATTCAACCATCCGATTTCCTCCTCAATTTTTTATATTTGTATTTCTTATAATTCCCTAAGAAGTCGGTTCTTAAAACTTTAATGATTGCAGTATGTGAATGTAACTTAATTCAAATTATGTTACATTCAGATGCTTATTTAATCACCCTAACTGAGACCTTTTCAGAAACGCCTACTAAAGCTTTAAATAGCTGGTTAGATACTAATGAGAAATAACATAGTGAGTATTGCAGTAAACAAAGAACCAAACAAAAAGATATATTTAATTTTCCCTCTGACTTCTGGAAATTTTGACTGCAAATCTGGAATCAAGAATGTGCATGAGAGTAAAACTATTCCAACCACTATGCCTCTTCCTGTATCAATCGCACTCAAATTTGCAAAAGATTTATTAAAGTTTTCATTCAAATAAAAAATACAAAGAAAAAACATGGAGTTTAAAAAGAAATTGTATAAAAAATATTTCAAATGAGTCATGTCTGGAATTGTCCCCTTTAGTTAAAAATCAGATTTCAGCTTTTTACTATTTCATTCTTAATAAAGACTGAATGTAACTTAACTGTACTTATGTTACATTCAGTTCCCCCATTCTGCTTACTATCTTTTTCTATATCGATACCTTGTCTAATCCAAAATGTTCCGTTAGAGAGACCATACGTCCCTCTCTATCCCACTTATGGTATTCTTCAAAAACTGCCTTAATGTTATTTTCATAGCGTTCTTCCACAAGATACTTTATGGAACGAAAACTTCGCCAGTAATCAAACATGATACTGGACAAACTGGCTGCATATGAGTTGCTTCCAAACTCATCAAGGGGCCGATCCCCGTATGCTTCAGTAAATACGTTTACTAATTCTTTTTCGATTGCTGATATCGTCTCGAACTCACCCTCAGTTAAAAGGTGTTTCCTCGGTAAGTACTCACACATGCCTTCCTCAAAACATATACCGTCTTCTCGCTCATCTCCAAATTCATCTAAAAATAAATCTGAGTGATGGGTTAATTCGTGACCTACTATTGTAAGGATGTGATTCTCAGAAAGCTGTTCGTAAAAACGTTGAATATGGGGAAGATCCTTTCCGTCCAATTGCTGGATAAATAGCTTTCTCCAAGCTTTTACATCCGATGTCATGTAAATCGTGTCTTTATTCGTAAATGCAGGAATCGGCAGATCAGAAAAAATAGATGTTGCTACTTCTGCTGAAGTCCAAACCACGCCTTTTGGTTTGTCTACTAAGGCGTACTCTTCTTCTAAGAGTAATTGGTACTCGTTCAACCGTTCGCTAAAACGATGAATAATGTCCTGATGCTTTTCATATTCTCCTATGTCTTCAAAGGCATAAATGTTCTTCATTTACTAAACTCCTTCTTTTCGCATTATTTCTTGAACATCTAGAAATTAGCGATTATCAAATAGATCAAATACTCTCACTTTAACTTTAACATAATTTGGATAAGATTTTTTTAGGAATAAACCGTTCGTAAAAGTTCACATTTACAGACAAAAAGAAGGAAAAAATCTAGGTATATAACTTCTTCCCTTCCGATAATCCCGAATATGTAAACTCTCATTTTATTTCTCCCCCTAAATTTCTTACTATTCAATATTCAGTACATTCATTATGCTATGCTTAAAGAAACTTTATTATATTTTTAGAAAAACCAGTATAAAGGTGGGAGAATCTTGAATAGACTAAAAGAGGATATTTTTAAAAGTAATTTTGAGAAATACGAAGATCCCGAATATTACGATTTAGAATATCAAGATTATCTAACTGATGTGCCATTCCTTGCTGAGTGGGCTGCTAAAATAAAAGGCATAGTGGTCGATTTAGGATGTGGTACAGGAAGAGTGACTATTCCTTTAGCTCAGCAAGGCCACAAACTAATCGGTGTAGATCTTCATGAAGGAATGCTAGACCAGGCCAGAGAAAAAACTGCGAATAATTCTTTGTCCGTGGAATGGATTTTACAAGATTGTACAAAACTGTCACTCAATATATTAGCACCTTTAATGTATATGACCGGAAATTCATTTCAGCACTTTCTGACGAATGAATCACAAAATCAACTATTGGAGTCAATTCATAATCATCTAGAAGAAAACGGTATCTTTATTTTCAACACTAGATTCCCTATCTTAAACGAACTGGCTGAAGTGGACGAATCTACACATGTTTATCAAGATAAGCGTAGTAGAAAAATTCGAGAAAAAACTGTAGAAACTTATCATCCGTTAACTCAAATTTTGCACTGTTCATCAGCACGCGAAATACTGGAGGGACCTGGAGTGGGCTCAATAGAACAAGATAGCATTTCTCTACGGTATGTATTTCCGCTTGAAATGGAAAGGTTACTCACGCAAAATGGTTTTGCCATACTTGAAACCTACAGTTCATGGAAAAAAGAACCCCTAGAAACTTCTAGCAGCGAAATGATTTATGTCTGTATAAAAAAAGAAAGACAGAAATGATTTATTCTTTCTTGATTTCAATCACATAGAATATTTAAAAGACGAGAGGCTCTAGTTTGAGCCTCTCGTCTTTTTCTTAAAATAGGTGTGCCAATTTTCCAGCTTCCGATAAGGGGTCATATGTTAACTAGGCTTTCTCATAACTGAATTCTTATTGATTCTTAGGAAACTAAAGTATCCCGATCAAAACAAATACTTAGAAAAGTGGCTGCATTTTCCATCATCTACGTATAGATTGTATTGTCGATTTTTATAGAACTTTACTGCACTATACCAATTATTATTCGTTTCTAAAACTAATTGCTGATAGCCCTCTAGCTTTGCCCATGCCTCTAGGCGATCAATCATTATTTTCGCTACGCCTGCTCTTCTGTATTCTTTCATGACAGACAGCCGTTCAATTCTTCCGACACCCGACGCTTCATAGGAAATAGCGCCTGTACAAATCACCCGATTCTCATAGATGCCAACCAAAAACACAGCGCCTTCTTGGCTATAGCTATTTAAAATGCTTTTTAAATCCGGATTGTACGCAGGATCTATGAAGCCAAAGCGCTCTTCTAATCCTTTTAAGACTAATTCTCTGGCTTCCTCTTCGAATACCTTCGTAATTTGTTGTATTTGAATTTCTTCTTGGACGTTATTCAAACTCATTTTTCACCTATCCTATGCCCTGATATCTACCTGAGTTATTAATCAAATCATGAAAAGTGCAGTCTAGTCTAGAAGTTTCAGCCGGCAACTCCCCTTTGAATAAGGAACTGTTTAGCTCAGTACATAAAATTCAGAAGGATCTTTTGAAACTATAGTTCCGGCCTGTTTGCCTTCAACGATTCTCTTCATTTCTCCTTGTTTATCAAAGTTAAAGATATTGACTGCTATATCGAATTCTTTTGCCAGGAGAAGTGCAGACTGGTCCATGACTTTGATATTTTCTTTTAAGATATCGTCATAGTTCAAAGTGCGGTACATCTTCGCGTTGACATGCTGATTTGGGTCACTATCAAACACGCCATCCACTCCCTGCTTTGCTACAAAGATAGCATCACAATCGGTCTCAATCGCCCGTTGTACACTTGGATAATCAGTCGTTACGAACGGCTGCCCATTTCCTCCACCAAAAATAACGATAGATCCTTTCTCCAAATGCCGTTTCGCTCTCAACTGAATATAAGGTTCAGCAACCGACGGAACTGGAATGGACGTCATGACCCTGATTTCCTTGTCTGTTTTACTTTTCAAGACCCCTCGCAGCATTAAGCTGTTCATGATCGTACCTAATGTTCCGATGTTGTCTGCCTCTACTCGGTCAATATTCCATTTATCCGCTAAACTTCCGCGAAAAATATTACCGCCGCCTATCACAAGTGCCACTTCAATATCCATATCCGTAATTGAAAGAATTTCATCGGCTATATGCTCCAGCTTCTGATGATCAAAACTTTCTCCCTCTTTAGTAGCTAATGCGCCACCGCTTAATTTGATAAGTACTCGTTTAATTGTTTTCATAAACAAATCCTTTCATTTGTATTCATGGTTGATTTCGCCTATTGAGTCTATTTAATTGCTATACTCATTATAAGGATGACAATACTTATTAAAAACTGACACCTCTCAACGAAAGTGTCACCTTTTGAGGTGGAAAATGAATCAACTTTTATTAAAGCTGTGGCAAGCCTTGCCAGATGGAGAAGTTAAACAGGTAGAAATCGCTCAAATCCTCAATTTGTCTCAGAGACAAACCAAGCGATGGCTAGAGCGATGGGATGAGGAGAAATGGTTAACCTATCAACCGGGAACAGGACGAGGGAGAAGAACTAGAATAACTTGGTTAGAAAATGTAGAAGAAGTATTTGTGGATACCCTCATGCGAATGTTTTTGGACAGTCCATTACAAAAGATTGTTGAATATCTGGATTGGGAATGGTCGGAATCCGCAAGAAATCTTTTAGAAAAGCAATTTTCTAAAAGATTGGGGTACCAGACCATCTCAGATCATCGTTTCATCTTTCCAATGAAATATCCTTTTTTAACCTTTCATCCGTTGGAAGCAATCGATTTAAATAGTGTTCACATCTGTGAGAATCTATACAATCGACTTTTCACAATAAATGATGAAGGCAAAGTTCAAGGAGAACTGGTTCATTCATGGGAAATTTCAAATCAGAAAATCCATTTATTTTTAAAAAGTCATGTGAAATTCCATGATGGATCTACCTTTAACAGTACTGTTGCCATGGATTGTCTCACACTCTTTTTCAACCATCCACACTATCAAGGTATGGCCTCACAAGTTTTTTCAGTTCAAGCTCCTCACCCGTTGGTTGTGGAAATCGAATTAAATGCTCCTTGTTCGTACTTGCTGCATCTATTGAGCATTACCCAAGCGAGCATTTATAAAGCGAAAAATGACAGCATCTTAGGAACAGGTCCATTTTATGTAGATATTTCGGAAAAAAGTCTAACGAGGATAAAGGCTCATGAAGATTACTACCGGGAACGTCCCCCTATAGATACTATCGATTTTCTTAGAGTGAAGTCCGAGACAGAACTAATCTATCGGACCAATACAAGTGAACTGGTGAATCATACACAAAATATAACAAGTGAATCTGGATTCGGGGCATTGGTCTTCAACCTTTTTCGGGACTCTGATATTCAAGAAAAAGAGGTACGGGATTATATCCATTATCTTATGAGAAATGGAATTGGTTCAGTTCTAGACATTGTAAAAAATTCCACAGAGAATAACCGAGGGTTTTTATTGAATGACAGCATTTCCTATAAAGTGAAAACAGCAAGACTCCCTCCTTTTTATCAACCCTTGATTCTGGCAACAAGCCGTTTCACGTTAGGCTTGGCGGAACGGGTAAAAGAAATATTAGAAGCTGGCGGGGTGACAGTAGATTTAATGATGATGGAGCATGAAGAGTATATAAGTGTAAAGACCAGAGAATTGGAGGCCGATCTATTCATTAGTCGAGAACACTTCTCTCTTGACCAAAACCTTTCTTTTTATCAATACTTTAAAGCTGGGTATTCACAGATTTCAGACCTTATGGAGAAAAATGAAAAGGTTGCAGCAGTTTTATCATCATACGCTGAGACACCTGTAGAAAATTGGCTTCCTCTACATTTAGAGATTGAAAGAGAAGTCATTTCGAATTCTTGGCTGGTTCCTTTATATTTTAACCAACGCAAAATTTCTTATCCCCCTGAACTGATGGGAATAAGAACAAGAAATTACGGCTATGCTGATTACTCGAAACTCTGGATAAAGCCCCAATATTAAAAAAGTAGGTATCTTCTATCTTTCACTAAGATAGAAGATACCTACTTTGCTTTTCACGCTTTAAATTAAGTACTTCCGATAAGTTTTGATATGTAAACTAAATTCAAAATATATTTACAGCACGTTATCCCTTAGTTAAACTTTGCGTCCAGTCTCCTTCTAATAAAGAAAAGACAAAAGCATCATGGGATTGATTATCCTGAAAAAGATATCCTCTTAAAACTCCTTCTTTTTCAAAACTAAGATTTTCCAACAGGGTAATCGAAGCGTTATTTTGGGGAAAGGTTACTGCACCAATCCTAAATAATTTAAGCTCCCTAAAACAATAGCTTAAAACTTCTTTTACAGCTTCTGAAGTGTATCCCTTATTCCAGTAAGAAGGATGCAGCTCAAAACCAACTTCTGCCCTTTTATTTCCGGGATTTAGATTATTTAACCCTACAGTACCAATAAAATCCTTACTTTCTTTCTCTACTAGACCCCAGCGGATTCCTCTTTTGCTTTCCAAAGTCTTTTGAAATGATTCGACTATTTTTTCAGCATCTTCAATTTTAGTTAAACTACTCATCCCGTAATACTTTGTAACTTCATCTTTCGACATAATATCAAAGAAACTTTCAGCATGTTCTTTTCCAATTTGCACCAAATTTAGTCTCTTTGTATTTAATTCTTGAAATTCCATTTAGCTGCCCCCATTGAATTTTAATTTATATCATCTAGTAATTTGATTCATTCTCTTTCAAAAATCATCTGCTTTGTGGCTGAAATGTCTGTGACTTGCTTCAGCAATTCTTTTTTCTTAAGACCAATCCAGTAATATTGAATTTGACCTTCAAAATCTACTTCAAGCTTCCAAGCTTCTACCATGACCATTCCACTTTGTTTTACTGCCTCTTTTGCTAATACATGTACTCGAACATGTATTATTTTCCTTTTGTTTGGCTGAAATGCTGCTATCGTCGTCGCATATCCAAGTTGCAGTGGTAGTAATCTAATAACCATTTCTATCGAATGATTTTCGAAAACTGGCTGTTCCAGAGCTTTCTCTATAGTAGAGGAAGATATTACAGTGACCGAATTATCTCGATAATCTGCTTTTAATGATTTCCCATTTGCAAAAGACTCATGGTAAATGGGCAGAAACGTACTTCTTGAAAGAGTCGTGATCGCTTCTATATTTCCTAAAAAATCAGAACGCAGCAATTGGGTTCTTTTTAAAAACATTTTATCTTTCTCTTGAAATAAAACAATTTGTTCTGTTGTATAGCCTACTTGTTCAACAAAATTGCCTTCACGAATTAACACAATTTTTTTATCTTCTGTTTCATTAAACAAAGACCAATTAACGGAAGAATCGCCTGGATGCATTAAAGTCACATACTCACCTCTTTTCATTCTTTAGACAGAAGATAAAAGCTCTATTAAGGATAACTATTCGGCAGATAGAATATTTTGAAAATGGTTATTTATAGTTTACCATTCGTTAATATAGAATCCAGTATTTTCTAAATTTTCAATTCAAATAAAATTATAATTTAAGAATGCGTTCATAAATGTACACTATCACATACAAAAAAAGAAGCTCTGTCTAGAGCTTCTTTTCTTCCGATAATCCAGCATTATGTAAACACAATTATTTCAAGAAATAGCTATATATAAACCATCTGGATAGTTCCTTTTGAGTTGTTGTAAGTTACCTCCCCAAAAGCTCCATTCACTATAATGTTTTGCGGCGGTGCATGGCCAATATCCACATCATAGAGGACAGGGATATGTTGATCCGCAAATATGTCATTCAGCGCATCAATTAGTTGAAAATCTTGATTGGCCGAGTAACGAGAAGATCTTCCGATTAAGATGCCATTTGTATGCTTGAACCAACTGGCTTGTTTCATTTGCCATAAACTCCGGTAGATATTAATCGCATCCAAGCCCACGCTTTCTAAATACCATACAACCCCTTCTTCAGCGGCATACTTTGAAACATAGTCGTTTACCTGATCGAAAGGAGTACCGATAAGTGTGCGCAGTGTGCTAATGCAGCCTCCAAGTAACCTTCCTGAAAACTCTGCTTGCGAATCTCCCCTCAAACTTTTCCATTGTGTTTCCGAATCAAAATAAAAGCCGGTTGCCGGATTGTTATACACCTTCTCCCAGCTGGACTGATAGTGATCAGACGAGTATTGAGTGACTTCTCCATTTTCCGGACAACTTAACACATCTGTCCATTTGGAAGTTAATGAATCCCATTGAGGTGCCGATAATTCTGCAAAGTTCGTCCCATGAGCAGAAGCGTTGCCGGTTATCGTTGAATAGACAAAAAGAAAGGTACTGATGTCGGAGTAGCCCAATATCCACTTCGGCGGCACCGATTTCAGCTTCTCCCAGTCCATTAACGGAAGGATCTCCATGGCGAAACTGCCTCCCCAGGGCGGAATAATAGCTCTGATATTTTCATCTAACAAAAAAGACATTAATTCTTCGGCTCGTTTTTCTTTTGGTGCACTTCTTCCTTTTTGTTGCGTCCAATCCGTTTCGCCCATCACTACTTTGTAACCCTGTGCTTCTACATTTTCTTTCGCTTTAGACAACAGAATATGCAGAGACTCTTCTACACCACTAGAAGGAGCTGTGACACCGAGCACATCTCCTCTTTTTAATGGTTTAGGATAAGTCACTTTCATATCAAACACTCCTTTTAAAACAGCTATTTTCAAATCAATGCAGTGCGAAATTGCGAACAAATTAAACCAATTAAGTCGTCTAGCGTTCCAATAACCTTTTCAACTTCTGGAAGATGGTAAAACGTACTCGTTAACGATATGTCATTGATTTCATCATTTGGAGAATAGAGAAATACTTTTTTATCGCCAGCCAAGGCTAGGCCCATCTCAATGTGACTTCCTTTTCCGCCCGGCAACAGAATGACTACAAAATCTGAATCCAAAACTGCATTCTTCTCTTTCACGCCTATCTTTTCTAACTCACTTAACGTGGACGCGCGATTGTTCTTCGTCCAATCATACGTATGGAAAAATCCGACATCGATTAATTTTTGATTCACATATCTAACCTGTTCCTTATTGATAAAACTTGAAGCAACGTAAAATTTCATGTGAAATCTCCTTTTTCCGTTAACTTAATGGTGTGTAAATCAATTCAATAAAAATGAGCTATAAAAATTGCATTATTAATTCTTTTGCGTAACCGCGTATATACAGGTATCCGTCAGAGTTTTTCCGTCTGCTGATAAATCTTCATTTACAAGAATTCCCTCTAATTTGAACCCCAGTTTTTCGGGTATTGCTCGACTTGGGAGATTGGTGGATTCACATCTAATTTCAAGTCGATGAAACCCGAGTTCATGAGTGCCATATTCCATTAATGCTTTTACTGCTTCGGTTATATATCCATTGCCACTAAACTTCGTATTGATCCAGTAGCCAATCTCACATTTTTGAACTTCCCAGTCCACGCTCTGCAAGCTTGCTGTTCCAATGAACTCTTTAGAATCCTTATGAAAAATCAAGAATCGGAAATTCTCTCTTTTGAGAAATTTTATATGCGCTTCACGAAGACTGATCTCGGTCTCTTCTGAGGTAGGAACTTCTTGTGCGAAAGGCAACCACTGCCTTAGTTCTGTAATAGAATCTTTGACTGCTCTATTTACTGCGTCTCCATCTCCCGAATAATAAGGAGCTCTCAGTAGCAATCGTTCTGTTTGTAATTCAGATGGCACGTTTAATAATATAGAATTCATATTTATTCTCCTCATTTCTGATTTTAATTGTTAACGAACCTTTACTAGAACAAAATAAAAAACCTCCACCCCAAAGAACTTAATCTTAAGGACGAAAGTTATCATTTCGTGGTACCACCTTAGTTTATTGGTGCATCGCTGCTGCCAATCTCATCGGGTACAATCATACCCTATCCGTATAACGGTGGAATCCGTCTTGCTATCCCTAATCCAAAAGATTAGCTTGGCAAGAAGCTCAGAGACTTTATTTCGCTAAGTTGATCATTACTCCTTTTCAGCAAACCGGAGCTCTCTTTAAATCATCGATCCTTAGGTACTTCTCTCTTCAACGCTTTTTATAATTCCCATAATATTATCACAACTGTAACAAATTAGTAAATACACATCTTAATAAGCTTTCATAGTAATTAACCCTATATTAAAATTCTTCTTTGAAGTGCACTTTCCCAGGTATAAAGAAAAAGAAGAAACCCATGTTTGAGCTGGTTCTCTTCCGATAAGGTGTCATATGTTAACTAATTTCATTTTATATATTATTTGATATTGGAGTA
The DNA here is from genome assembly GCF_030063085.1 of Planococcus sp. S3-L1. NCBI lineage: Bacteria > Bacillati > Bacillota > Bacilli > Caryophanales > Caryophanaceae > Planococcus > Planococcus sp. S3-L1. The sequence goes on from NZ_JASISN010000015.1 coordinate 73,376, forward strand.
GCATCAGCAAACTGTAGATTTGCAACGATTTGGAAATCCCTAAATAAAAAATCCCAATTTCTCTACAAATCAAGATAGA
>NZ_JASISN010000016.1:0-66131 GCF_030063085.1 Planococcus sp. S3-L1
AGTAGTGTTGATTGCTCAATACTGCTGGCGTATCGCCGTCCGAAGACGCACGATTCGCTTTGATCTGCGTGATGCTGATCAGTAAGTTGTCGTCACGAACACCGAGAAGGAAAACAACTTTGCTCTGATTGCCATAAGGCAACCTTCGCAAAAGCCGTTCTCGCACCGAAGTGCTCGTGACGTCTTTCGTTGACGTTTTGCTGTTCAGTTTTCAAGGTTCAAGTTGTTGTGTTTGGTTGCCGCCGTTTTGTTTGTGTTGTTCGTTGTTGCTTGGCGACTTTTATTATATTAAAGCATGATTACATTTCTGTCAACACTTTCGCAAAAGTTTTTCTTAAAACCCTGTTTTCCCTTCTGTATTCTCTCTTTAAAAAATCGAAAAAGTACCTAGCTCCCTTACAGCCATCTACATTCGCTCATCGTGCAATTGATTTTATTAAAACAAAAAAATCATTTAGCCACTTTATTGAAACAAGCGGTTAAATGATTTTTCTTACGAAACAATGCTTACGCTTTTGCTTTTCTTGCAGCACGTCGTTCTTCTAATTTCTGGCGATCAATATCTGATTGTGCGTTGTATTTTGGCAACACCAATAACTGATACGCATTTACTGCTAAGAATGGGAACAGCAATAAAGTAACCCAGCTGTCGATATTCCCTTCTTCTACCATCAACGCCGGCAGCCATTCAACCGTCGTAATAACAATCATGAAGAACAATGCAGAAATAAATGTTTCTTTATTGGTCCATTTTGCTTTCATATATGCCGTAACCACTCCGGTAACGATCAAGATTGTTAATAAGATTCCATATAACCAAACCTGTTCAGTCGTTTCTGCGTTTGGCGCAAAGCGGAATAAAATCAAATCTGTAACGACTACGACGATAATCAAAAGTTGAATCCAATTCCACAAACGCAATGTACGGAATATGTTCATCCCAATCTGATGCACCGTCAAGTAAGCAAAGAAACACAATTGGCTAATAATGCTCATCGTTAAGCCAATAATAACGAGCCAGACAAATCCTGCCAAGAATTCGCCCCAGTGTCCTGCATAAAACGGTTGTGAAAATATATCATCCCAGCGAACGAATAAACCGAGTACGCCGGTTACCGCTCCACCAATTAATAAAGCTTTCAAGAAAAACTTAACCCAATTTCGTATTGTCAATTGAATGCCTCCGTTATTTAAAGTTCTTTTACGATTGTACCAACCGGCTATTAAAAAATCCATTCACTGTAGACGATAGATTGTGAACAAAGCTTGAAAGTCGAATCTTTGTTACTGAATCGCCATATCCTCCTGAGGATTGCACAAAATAAAAGCCCGGAAACCGATTATGGCTTCCGGACTGCTCATTATCTTATTTTTTGTCAGCAAATTGTTTAAGTACTTGCTGCGCGATGTCTTCGTAGATTTTCCCTGTCGGATGATCCGCCAAGTAAACAGACGGTGCAAAGTCTGCTTCGTTCCAGTCAGGCTGACCCAGTGGAATTTGTCCAAGTAGCGGCGCTTGCAACTCTTCTGCAAGTTTCGGTCCGCCACCTTGTCCGAAAAGAAATTCTTTCTTGCCCGTTTCTTGGCTTTCAAACCATGACATGTTTTCAATAACACCCAACACCTCGTGATTGGTTTGAAGCGCCATCGCTCCAGCACGTGCCGCAACAAACGCTGCAGTCGGGTGTGGTGTGGTGATAACAATTTCTTTAGATGCCGGTAGCATTTGGTGAATGTCGAGTGCAACGTCCCCTGTACCTGGTGGCAAGTCCAATAGAAGGTAATCCAAATCTCCCCATTCTACATCGCGGAAAAATTGATCAAGTACTTTGCCGAGCATCGGGCCACGCCAAACGACTGGCATATTGTCTTCTACGAAAAAGCCCATCGAAATTACTTTTACGCCGAAGCGCTCTACTGGAATGATTGTTTGACCACGAACGACTGGCGATTTATCAATGCCCATCATGTCTGGCACACTAAAACCGTAGATATCTGCATCGATTAAGCCCACTTTTTTGCCTAGACGCGCTAATGCAATTGCTAAGTTAACAGATACCGTCGATTTACCAACTCCACCTTTACCGCTGGCAATTGAAATAAATTCAACTTTGTTCAATGGAGATAACAAATCCTGCGCTTCTGATTCATCAGCTGTGCCACGGAATTTCGCTAAAGCTTCTGTTGAGAGCTCTTCAAAACGAATTCCGACAGAACCCGCTCCCGCTCCTTTTAATACATCGACAACTTTCATCTGTAACTGCATTTGTTCAGGTGTATTTGTTTTAGCAATTGCCAATTTGACACTGACGTGTTTTTTCTCTTCCTTAATCGTTACAGACGTAATGCCATCTGTTTCAGTTAACGATCTATGTAAAAACGGATCTTCTAACGCTCCGAGTAATTCGCGTACTTGTACTTCAGTTAACATATCGATACACTCCCTATCAATTTTGCTCACCATAAAGTATAGCACAGCAAATCTTATTTTTAATCTATTCGGTCTTATAAGAAAAATGAAAAAAGCCACTGCGCTCCGGTGGCTATGAGAGCTCGGGCGAAGTGGCGTTTCTTCAACAGAATAACTGGCGTGGCCAAGAGCCCAACTTACGAATCAATTTCCAGCATATCGTTTTCATCGAACGTAAAGTCCGGACCCCATGCTACTTCCCAGTAATAGCCGTCGGGATCGGTGAAGTAACCTGAATAACCTCCCCAGAAAACTTCTTTCGGTTCTTTGATGATCCTTCCTCCAGCCGCTTCCGCAAGAGCCATCACTCTATCCACTTCTTCTTTAGACTTTGCGTTATAGGCCAGCGTAATGCCTGAAAATCCACTGCCACTTGGCGGGTTCTTTTCATCGATATCTTTCGCCAAGTCCTCCAATGGATACAACTCCAGTTTCGTACCAGCCGAATTGAAAAACACGATTTCAGGATTGTCCCCTTTTTCCGTCGTTTTAAAGCCGAGGCCATCTCTGTAAAACTTTACGGATGTTCCCATGTCTTTCACACCCAGGCAAATTAAATTGATCCGGTTCATTTCGGCACCCCTCCCATTTCCTTCTATTTTACCTGTTCGAACCTCCATTTGAACATAAAAAAAGCACTTCCCGAATTTCTTCGGAAAGTGCTTTGTAAACGAAAATCGAAATTAACGTTTTGAGAACTGAGGTGCACGACGTGCTGATTTAAGACCTGGTTTCTTACGTTCTTTCATACGTGGGTCACGTGTTAACAACCCAGCAGATTTCAACGCAGGACGGAATGCAGGGTCTACAGTTAGTAGAGCGCGTGCGATACCGTGACGGATTGCTCCGGCTTGGCCTGTGAATCCACCGCCGTTTACGTTTACTAGGATGTCGTAGCTTCCTAGAGTATCCGTAGCAACTAGTGGCTGTTTGATAATTTGTTGTAGTGTTTCGTAAGGAACGTAGTCCGCTACGTCACGTTTGTTGATTGTAATTGTGCCGTCACCCGGTACTAAACGTACGCGAGCTGTTGAGTTTTTACGACGACCTGTCCCAATATATTGAACTTGTGCCAAAGGTGTATCCTCCTCTAATTTACTAATTATTAACCGCGTAGTTGATAGATTTCTGGTTGTTGTGCTTGGTGGTTATGTTCAGGGCCAGCATAGACATGCAGCTTTCTAAACGTTTGACGACCTAAAGAGTTTTTTGGAAGCATCCCTTTAATAGCCAATTCAAGCATTCTTGTTGGGTATTTTGTGCGCATTTCAAGTGCAGTACGTTGTTTAAGTCCACCCGTGTATTGTGTGTGACGGTAATAGATCTTGTCTGCAAGTTTGTTACCTGTAAGGTGAATTTTTTCAGCGTTGATAATGATCACGTGATCACCAGTGTCAACGTTTGGTGTAAATGTTGGTTTATATTTTCCACGTAAGATTGAAGCGACTTCAGAAGCTAAACGTCCAAGAGTTTGCCCTTCTGCATCGACAACTAACCATTTACGCTCTACTTCGTGACCCTTAGCCATGAATGTTGTACGCATGTATATTGTCCTCCTAATATATCGTCTCTTTTAAGTTCTTTTACAGTGTTCCGCTGTTCCGTTTTTTCGTTATCCCTTAACACAAATAACCTTCCGGGGCATATCGTGGGGGTAATGAAAATACCATACATCATGTTATAACGAAAGTGCTAAAAAGTCAAGGGGTTTTCTAAAAACACCAGGAAAAGTTGCTTCAGCTCTCGTACATCACGCTTTCCAAGTAAAGCCCATGTGCTGCCGCTGTTTTTCCAGCGGCGACCCGGTCCGTTGCAGCCACAATTCGACTAAGTTCGTCAGCTGCTCTTTTACCGGTACCGACTTCCGTTAAGGTCCCTGCAATAATGCGAACCATATTGTATAAAAAGCCAGATCCTTCAATAATCATATGCAATTCGTCACCATGTTCTTCAAACTCCAGACGTCGAACTGTTCGCACTTTATCGACTACTGCGGTATTCGCCGCACAAAAACTGGAGAAATCGTAAGTGCCAATCAACGCCTGTGCCGCTATGGTCATTGCTTCTACATCGAGTGGTTGCTTGATGTGAACCATCAAATTGCGCGTGAACGGACTGATGATTTGACTGCGATTCCATTTATAACGATAAGTTTTACCTGTCGTATGATAACGCGCATGAAAAGACGCATCGACTTCTTCAATCGCGTTCACGCGGATGTCTTCTGGCAATAGCACATTCAAAGCCTTTATCCAACCCGTCATCGGGATGGAAAACGCTGTATCAAAATGAATGACTTGTCCGGTAGCATGGACTTTGGCATCTGTCCGTCCGCTTGCCACGACTTGCACAACTTTTCCTTTATGAATGGTTTTTAACACGTTCATTAATTCGAGCTGGACCGTGCGTTTGTCTGGCTGCACTTGATAACCTGCAAATCCAGAACCATCATACGCAATGGTCGCTTTTAATCGTTTCATAATTTCTCTCCTTATACCCGGAAATACCAAAGCATTCCCGCGAGCCCCGCTAGCACAAGCAGGCTCAAGCTATCGATAGAACGCCAATTGAGTTGGCGATAGCGCGTTCTGCCTTCGCCCCCGCGGTAGCCACGAACTTCCATCGCTGTAGCCAAGTCCTCTGCCCGTTTAAAGGCACTGACGAACAGCGGAATCAGCAAGGGCACAACCGCCTTAATGCGCTCTTTAATCGGCCCTGAGCCAATGTCAGAACCTCTGGCCATTTGCGCCTTGAGAATCTTCCCAGTCTCGTCCATAAGCGTCGGGATAAACCGCAACGAAATCGACATCATCAACGCCAGTTCATGGACCGGCAACTTGATTCGTTTAAATGGACCAAGCAGTACTTCAATCCCGTCTGTAATAGAAATCGGTGAAGTCGTCAAGGTTAAAATACTAGTAATAAACACCAGTACTAAAAAGCGAATCGAAATGAATATCCCCTGCCGCAAACCTTCTTCATAAATTTCAATAAAACCAAAATCCACTAATATATCACCTTCACGCGTAAAGAAAATATGCAATAAAAAAGTGAATACCAACAATATAAAGACCGGTTTCAATCCATTTATCAAGAAATACAAACGAATTTTGGATAAAAATACTACCAGCAAAGTAAATCCTAGCAAAATCCCATAAGTCACTGCGCTATTCGCAATAAACACGATGGCAATAAACACAAAAACAAATGAAATTTTCGCCCGTGGATCCATTCGGTGAATAACAGAATCACCAGGAATAAATCGACCAAAAATCATTTTCTCCATCATTCGGAATCACGTCCTTCCGATAATGCGGATGCAATGTTTTGAGCTAACGCTTCTTCTGTCAATGAAACAACACCCAGTTGAATTCCTGTTTTGGCTTCAAATTTTCGTTGCAACCGAATGGTACGCGGTGGTTCCAAACGGTAATCTCTCAGTTGCTCTTCATTTGAAAAGATTGCTGTTGGCTCTCCTGTGACCACACAGCGACCATTGTGCATAATCGCCACATTATCTGCGTAACGCGCCGCATCTTCCATGCTGTGCGTCACCAGCACCGTTGTTAGTCCTTTTTCAATATGCAAACGGTAAAACAAGTCCATAATCTCACGGCGACCACGTGGGTCAAGGCCTGCTGTCGGTTCATCTAACACCAATACATCTGGTTCCATCGCCAACACGCCAGCGATAGCCACGCGACGCATTTGCCCACCGGACAAGTCAAACGGCGATTTTGTCAAAACTTCTGCAGGCAATCCAAGCTGTTCGACTAATTCATGCGCCCGGCGGCTCGCTTCTTCTTCTGACACACCATAATTTAAAGGTCCGAACATAATATCCTTTAAGACCGTCTCATCAAACAGTTGTTGCTCAGGAAACTGAAAGACAATCCCCACTTGTCGCCGAACATCACGCAAATTCTTTGCTTTTACACCAGCTTCGATTTTACGGTCACCAATCGTAACGGACCCTTCAGTTGGTTTTAAGAGCGCATTGAGATGTTGAAGAACAGTTGATTTGCCAGACCCAGTATGGCCAATAATAGCCGTATAGGAACCAGAAGGAATATGCAGCGATACATCCGTCAGTGCTCTCTTTTCAAAGGGCGTATCTTTCGCGTAACTATATCCTACTTCCTGGAGTAAAATGTCCATAACTCATCCACCAATTCTTCTTCTGTCATATGTTCTCCTTGCAACGCCACACCCGCTTCTCGCAACAAATGCGTCATGCGCATCGAAAACGGCAAATCTAAACCCAAAGTTGTTAATTCATTACCCGAAAGGAACACGGATTCTGGTATTCCTTCTAACTGCTTATGGCCTGCGTTCATTACAAGAATACGATCAGCAAGTGCTGCTTCTTCCAGGTCGTGCGTAATGGATATTACCGTCAAACCTGTTGCTTCCCGAAGTTCACGAATGGTTTCAATCACTTCCATACGCCCTTGCGGATCGAGCATCGAAGTTGCTTCATCCAAAATCAATAAACGTGGACGGAGCGCCAGTGCACCCGCAATTGCCACACGCTGTTTTTGGCCACCCGACAAATGATGAGGTTCATGATCAAGATAATCGTCCATCTTCACTTGGTGCAAAGCTTCTTTGACACGAACCACCATTTCTTTATGTGGCACACCGTTGTTCTCCAGTGCAAAAGCAACATCATCTTGAACCGTTGCCCCGACAAACTGATTATCTGGGTTTTGAAAAACCATGCCCATTTGGGAACGGATGTCCCACAAACTTTCCTCAGCCATCAATTTGCCCATGGCTGATACTTGACCGGTTTGCGGAAATAATAAGCCGTTCATCAATTTAGCAATTGTCGATTTTCCAGAGCCATTGTGACCCACTAAGGCAATCCACTCCCCATCTTGAATGGAGAATGACAAATCTGCTACAGCGGGTTTTACCGACTCGTCTTCTTGCGTATATGTAAATGTCACATTTTCGAATGACAAGATAGTCGAATTCATCTCAGCTGACCTCCTCTAACACTTGCTTAACTCTTCTCTACTCTACTGGTTTTTATGCGCGTTTGTAAAACCTAAAATAAATAAAAAAAGCGCGCACCTCATTCAGAGAAATGCGCTTTTCTGTCTCTATGGCTTCCCCGGTTGCTTAAGCCAGGGTTGAATGAGGTGCGTAGAGCTAGACGAGACGCCGCCTTTCGGCTCGCTCATCATAACACTCAGCTTTTCATATTGTCGTATAAATCATAATGCTAAAAGAAGAGGGCTATTGACCCCCTTCAAGTAAATCAATTATGCCTCCGCATAATTGCGTCCGGATTTTGAATTGCGCTAGCGCAATTCATTCCTTTCAAAATCCGTGACATCCGCCGGAGGCTTTAATTTGAATCAATAGATTCAAATTAAACCAATTCGATAATAACGATAGGTGCGCCATCTCCGCGACGAGGCCCCATTTTCATAATACGAGTGTAACCGCCTTGACGGTCAGCGTAACGTGGTGCAACGTCATCAAACAATTTCTGCAATGCATAAGTTGTCGTTTCGTTGCCTTCAGCGTCTGCAGTTGTAACCAACTCACGGCGCATCCATGCTGCTGCTTTACGGCGAGCGTGAAGATCTCCACGTTTACCAAGCGTAATCATTTTTTCTACAGTCGAACGCACTTCTTTCGCACGAGCTTCAGTCGTTTGAATGCGTTCATGTACGATTAAGTCTGTTGTAAGGTCACGTAATAGTGCTTTACGTTGAGAACTTGTACGTTGAAGCTTTCTCATTGAAGTTTCCCTCCTTTGTTGAATAGTTCGGATCCGATCTTAATCTCAGTCTTCTTTACGAAGTCCAAGACCTAAATCTTCCAACTTCACTTTAACTTCTTCAAGTGATTTGCGTCCGAGGTTGCGTACTTTCATCATGTCGTCTTCCGACTTGCTTGCCAGTTCGTGTACCGTGTTGATACCCGCACGCTTTAAGCAGTTGTAAGATCGAACCGAAAGATCAAGTTCTTCGATAGTCATCTCTAATACTTTTTCTTTTTGGTCTTCTTCTTTTTCAACCATGATTTCAGCCGTTTGTGCCTCATCTGTTAATCCTACGAAGATATTTAAATGCTCAGTAAAAATTTTAGCTCCAAGCGCAATTGCCTCTTTTGGACCAATGCTGCCATCTGTCCAAACATCAAGAGATAATTTATCGAAATGAGCCAGTTGGCCCACACGAGTATTTTCCACTTGGAAGTTAACGCGTGAAACTGGAGTGTAAATAGAGTCAATCGGGATAACACCAATCGGAAGATCTTCACGTTTGTTCTGATCTGCACGAGCGTATCCACGGCCTCTGTTCGCATACATACGCATACGTAGATGACCATTTTTAGCGATTGTTGCAATATATAGATCCGGATTCAGAATTTCCACGTCACTATCGTGCGTGATATCTGCAGCCGTAACCGTTCCGTCACCTTTTATATCAATTTCAATGACTTTTTCTTCGTCAGAGTAAATTTTCAAAGCCAGCTTCTTAATATTCAAAATGATTGTTGCTACATCTTCTTCTACACCTTCGACAGTGGAGAATTCATGCAGTACGCCATCAATTTGAATTGAAGTAACAGCTGCGCCAGGTAAAGATGAAAGTAAGATTCGACGTAAGGAGTTTCCTAAAGTGGTTCCATATCCACGCTCAAGAGGTTCAATAACAAATTTTCCGAATTTGGAATTGTTATCGATCTCAACCGTTTCAATCTTTGGTTTTTCTATTTCGAGCATTCAGTTTACCCTCCTTCAAAACGTCGGTTTTTTTTCGTGTCATCAAGAATTCGATAGTCACAGACTTTCGCTACGATTCAGAACCCATCCAGTAAGTCGTGATGTTCAAAAATCCTATTCAGATTAACGATTATACGCGACGGCGTTTTGGCGGACGGCAACCGTTATGAGGTACTGGAGTTACATCTTTAATCGCTGTAACTTCTAGTCCGGCAGCTTGAAGCGCACGGATAGCAGCTTCACGACCTGAACCAGGACCTTTAACTGTAACTTCTAAAGTTTTAAGACCGTGTTCGATTGATGTTTTAGCAGCAGTTTCAGCAGCCATTTGCGCAGCGAAAGGAGTAGATTTACGTGAACCTCTAAATCCTAGAGCCCCTGCACTTGACCATGAAACAGCGTTACCCTGCATATCAGTGATAGTAACGATTGTGTTATTAAATGTTGAGCGGATGTGAGCAATACCAGATTCGATATTCTTTTTCACACGACGCTTACGAGTTTGTTGTTTACGTGCCATGTTAAGAAGAAACCTCCTTTACTGATTATTTTTTCTTGTTAGCTACAGTTTTACGAGGACCTTTACGCGTACGCGCATTGTTCTTCGTATTTTGACCGCGAACAGGTAGTCCACGACGATGGCGAATCCCTCGGAAGCTAGCAATTTCCATCAAGCGTTTGATGTTCATTGAAACTTCACGGCGAAGGTCACCTTCGATTTTGTATTGATCTAATTGTTCACGGATATTGTTCAACTCGTCTTCTGTAAGATCACGAACGCGTGTCTCTTCAGAGATACCAGCAGCAGAAAGAACTTTCTGTGCAGTTGTTTTACCAACACCGAAAATATATGTTAATGAAATAACAACGCGTTTGTCGCGCGGAATGTCAACACCAGCAATACGTGCCATGTGTGCGATGCACCTCCTTCAAATTAGCCTTGTCTTTGTTTGTGTTTCGGATTTTCACAGATTACCATTACTTTACCGCTTCTGCGAATAACTTTACATTTTTCACAGATCGGTTTTACAGATGGTCTCACTTTCATCTAACCCAACCTCCTTAGTGGTCCGGAGTGCAAAAGATTATTTAAAACGGTATGTGATACGACCGCGTGTTAAATCATAAGGAGAAAGTTCTACTGTCACTTTATCTCCTGGCAGAATGCGGATAAAATGCATGCGAATCTTGCCAGATACGTGCGCGAGAATCGTGTGACCGTTTTCCAATTCTACTTTAAACATCGCGTTAGGCAAAGTCTCAACGACAGTTCCTTCGATTTCAATTACATCGTCTTTCGCCATCGACCCAGTCTCCCTTCTGTATACAAATCAGGTTCTCATCTTCAAACAGTATTTGCTGATTGAATAGTGTAGTACATTCATTCACGAGAAATGCATGAGTGACATTCGAAGATATTCTCCGAGCCCCGCAGTCTAGCGGGCCGGGGTTAATCCGGCAAAGCCAGTCTGTCTCATGTATCCTCGACTGCCCGGACTGCCTTGGATGAGTTCCAAACCCGTTACACAGATGCTTCCACGAAACTCATTATACTAGCATCGGTGCATAATTGCACTAAAGTGCATTTGCACCAATAGTTGTATCCTGAGCCTTGTTTGCTTTTGCAGCTCTCGAAAATTCATATCTCCGGTGCCCCTTTAAAGCCACATGGAGGCAACTAACTGCGCCCGGCGCCGGGGATTTAGCCTCGGTCGCCCTTTAGAAGAGCATCAATGTCAGCAAATACTTTTTTGATGTCCTGCTGTCCATCTATATTTTGCAGCACGTTTTTGCTTTCATAGAAATCAAGAAGCGGCTGTGTTTGTTGCATATTTACTTCTAGACGCTTCGTGACGGTTTCAGGCTTATCATCTTCACGCTGATAGAGTTCTCCGCCATCTTTGTCGCACACGCCAGCTTTAGCCGGTGGGTTAAACACAGTATGGTAAGCAGTTCCACAAACTTTACAGATCCATCGGCCTGTTAAACGTGCAATCAATTCGTCTTGTTCGACTTGAATATTTACGACATGCTCGATTCGCTTATCAAGATCGGCCAGAAGAGATTCCAACGCTTCAGCTTGAGGGACAGTACGTGGAAAGCCATCTAATAAGAAGCCTTCTTCACAATCCTTCGCACTTAGTCGTTCTCGGACAATGCCGATTGTCACTTCATCAGGCACTAGAGCACCTTGATCCATGAATGATTTAGCTTTCAAGCCCAGTTCCGTTCCACCTTTTATAGCAGCACGGAACATGTCACCTGTAGAAATATGAGGGATGTCGTACTTCTTAACAATTTCGTCTGCTTGAGTACCTTTTCCGGCACCCGGTAGACCCATTAATACGATATTCATACGTTGTCCCCCTCAAACAATTGGACAAGAGACGCTTTCACGTCTCTTTATATCCTACTGATTATTTCATAAAGCCTTTATAATGACGTTTCACAAGTTGAGATTCTAATTGCTTCATCGTCTCTAGTGCTACCCCTACAACAATCAAAAGACTTGTTCCGCCGATTTGCGCCGATTGCGGTAAATTCGCAATGTTAATGAAGAAAATCGGTAGAACAGCAATAACTGCTAAGAAAATGGCACCAACGAATGTCAATCGGTATAACACACTTGTTAAGTAATCTTGCGTATTTTTACCCGGACGGATTCCCGGAATATATGCACCTTGTTTTTTCAAGTTATCCGACACGTTCTCAGGATTAACCTGAATGAAAGCGTAGAAATACGTAAATGCTACGATCAAAGCGACATAAATGATCATGCCGACCGGACGCGTATAATCAAACGTACTCTGAATCGCTTCTGTAAACGCATTGGCACCAAAGAAAGAAGCAATGGTTTGTGGCGTAATAATAAACGCTACTGCAAAGATTACCGGGATAACTCCGGCCGCGTTTACTTTCAAAGGTAAATGCGTTTGCTGCCCACTTGTTGTTTGACCACGGCCAGCAACTCGTTTTGCATACTGAATCGGTATTTTACGCAACGCTTGTTGAACGTAAATAACCAAAACCGTAATGGCAACAACAGCTAATGCAAGCAATGCCATAATGGCAATATTGATCGGAAGCTGATCTCCAGCTCCTTGGATCTGCTGTGCATATAGTTGATTAATAGCACCTGGTACTGCAGCGACAATCCCTGCGAAGATGATAATCGAAATACCGTTCCCCACACCTTTTGCCGTAATCTGCTCACCAAGCCACAGTAGAAACGCCGTACCAGCAGTCAAAACAATAGCGATGACAACGTAAGTTGAAATCGTGTCATTCTGGATTAAAGAACCGCCGTACATTTGGTTAAATCCGTAAGACATACCGATTGCTTGAATAAAGGCAAGAACGATTGTGAAGTAGCGAGTGAATTGAGCAAGTTTCCGTCTTCCGACTTCCCCTTGTTTCGCCCACTCTGCAAATTTCGGTACAACATCCATCTGCAATAATTGCACGATGATTGATGCTGTAATGTATGGCATAATTCCCATCGCTAAAATCGAAAAGTTAGCAAGGGCACCTCCACCGAAAGTATTTAAGAATCCAACCAGACCCATCTGGTCAGTAGCTTGCAAAACTGAAGCATCAACATTCGGTACTGGAACAAAAGTTCCAATACGGAAAATGATGAGCATCAATAATGTAAAGAATATTTTATTTCGAATATCAGTCACGCGCATAAAATTAGAGATTGTCTGAAACATTAAACCACCTCGGTTTGTCCGCCAGCAGCTTCAATCGCTTTTTTAGCTGATCCAGAGAATTTGTGAGCTTTTACTGTCAATTTCTTTTCTAAGCTACCATTGCCCAGAATTTTGATTCCAGAACGTTCATTGCTCACAACACCTGTTTCAATCAACAATGCAGGTGTTACTTCTGTGCCTTCGTCGAAACGGTTTAGCACTTCAATATTTACAACTGCATAGTCTTTACGGTTAATGTTGGTAAATCCACGTTTTGGCAAACGACGGAATAATGGGTTTTGACCACCCTCAAATCCAGGACGAACACCGCCGCCTGAACGTGCGTTTTGACCTTTATGACCTTTACCTGCTGTTTTACCAGTACCTGAACCGATACCGCGTCCGATGCGCTTTCTTGAGCTGCGTGAACCTTCTGCCGGTTTTAATTCATGAAGTTTCATTTAGTTGGCACCTCCTTCTATAGAAATCCGTAATTAAACTTCTTTAATCGTTACTAAGTGAGCGACTTTAACGAGCATTCCGCGAATGGCTGCATTATCTTGGTGCTCAACAGTTTGATGCATTTTGCGCAATCCCAATGATTGAACAGTTTTACGTTGTGTCGGTTTAGTACCGATCACAGATTTTGTGAGGGTAATTTCCAATTTAGTTGCCATGTGATTTTCCCTCCTATCCTAACAGTTCTTCTATTGATTTGCCGCGAAGTTTTGCAACTTGGTCAGCACTTTTCAATTGAGTTAAACCGTTAATAGTTGCACGTACCATGTTGATTGGTGTGCTTGAACCTAGAGATTTAGATAAAATATCTTGTACTCCAGCTAATTCAAGTACCGCACGAACAGGTCCGCCAGCAATTACACCAGTACCCGGAGAAGCAGGTTTAATAAGAATTTGGCCTGCACCAAAACGACCGATTACTAAGTGTGGAGTTGTACCCTTAACCATTGGTACTTCGATTAGGTTTTTCTTCGCATCTTCAATAGCTTTGCGGATAGCATCTGGAACTTCTTGAGCTTTACCAGTACCAAAACCAACATTACCATTTTTGTCGCCTACAACAACTAATGCAGAGAAACGGAAACGACGTCCACCTTTTACAACTTTCGCTACGCGGTTAATCGTAACTACGCGTTCTTCAAGTTCAAGTTTGTTTGGATCAATACGACGCATGAAATGTGTCCCTCCTTCTTTTTAAAATTGTAAACCATTTTCACGTGCAGCTTCTGCTAATGCTTTTACACGTCCATGATATAAATAACCACCGCGGTCGAAAACAACTGATTTTAAGCCATTTTCAGTAGCGCGTTTTGCGATTGTTTCGCCGACTTTAGTTGCTGCTTCCACGTTGCCAGTAGATTCTACTGAGAAATCTTTCTCCATAGATGATGCACTTGCAAGTGTAACGCCATTCATATCGTCGATCAATTGAGCGTAGATGTATTTATTTGAACGGAATACGTTTAAACGTGGGCGTTGTGCTGTACCCGTAATTTTAGAACGTACGCGAGCATGACGTTTTTTACGAGATGCGTTTTTGTCGAGTTTCGTAATCACTGAGGTCACTCCTTTCAGCCTGCCTAAGCAGCATTATTTACCTGTTTTACCTTCTTTGCGGCGAACGACTTCTCCTTCGTAACGGATCCCTTTGCCTTTATATGGCTCTGGTGGACGTACTTGGCGAATGTTCGAAGCAAGAGCTCCAACACGTTCTTTATCAATACCTTTTACAATAACTTTTGTGTTTGCCGGAACTTCAACTGATACTCCGTTTTCCGGTGTGAATTCAACCGGGTGAGAGTAACCTACGTTAAGAACCAATTTTTCACCTTGTAATTGAGCACGGTAACCAACACCTACTAGTTCTAGTGTGCGTTGGAATCCTTCTGAAACTCCAGTAACCATGTTTGCAAGCAAAGCACGAGTTGTACCGTGGTTTGTGCGGTGATCTTTAGAATCCGAAGGACGTGTCAATGTTAGCACGTTATCTTCAAGAGCGATTGTAATATCTTTGTGGAATTCGCGAGTTAACTCGCCTTTAGGTCCTTTAACAGTTACAGCATTCTTGTCTCCAAGAGTGATTGTAACGTCAGCAGGAACCTCGATTGGTTTTTTACCTACACGTGACATTCTTTTGCACCTCCATTCGTTTGTTGCTTATTACCAAACGTATGCTATGATTTCTCCGCCGATTTGTTTCGCGCGGGCTTCTTTATCAGTTACTAAACCTTGTGATGTTGAGACTAAAGCGATTCCAAGACCGTTTAGTACACGTGGCACCTCATTAGTTTTTGCATAAACACGTAGTCCTGGTTTTGAAATGCGTTTCAATCCAGTAATAACGCGCTCATTGTTAGCTCCGTATTTAAGGAAAATTCGGATCATGCCTTGTTTATCATCTTCAACGTATTCTACGTCACGAACGAAACCTTCACGCTTAAGGATTTCAGCGATGTCTTTTTTCACATTAGAAGCTGGAAGCTCTAATTTCTCGTGACGAACCATGTTTGCGTTACGAATGCGTGTCAGCATATCTGCAATCGGATCTGTCATTGTCATTACTTTTACCTCCTTCCCAAATTAGGGGATTACCAGCTGGCTTTTTTGACGCCAGGAATTTGTCCCACATATGCAAGTTCACGGAAACAAATACGGCAAAGTTTAAATTTGCGTAATACTGAATGCGGACGTCCGCATCGTTCACAGCGTGTGTACTCTTGTACTTTAAACTTTGGCGTGCGTTTTTGTTTTGCGATCATAGATTTTTTAGCCACGTTTACGCCTCCCTCACGTTTACTTTTGGAACGGCATTCCGAATTGTGTTAATAACTCACGAGCTTCTTCATCAGAGTTCGCAGTCGTTACAATTACGATGTCCATACCGCGTACTTTTGAAACTTTATCATAATCGATTTCTGGGAAGATTAACTGTTCTTTCACGCCAAGTGTGTAGTTACCACGGCCGTCGAACGATTTGTTCGATACGCCACGGAAATCACGAACACGTGGAAGTGAGATAGCAATTAATTTGTCCAGGAAGTCATACATACGCTCTCCGCGTAGTGTAACTTTACATCCGATTGGCATACCTTCACGTAGACGGAAGCCAGCGATAGATTTCTTAGCTTTAGTAATAACTGGTTTTTGACCAGTGATCGTTTGTAATTCTTCAACAGCAGAGTCAAGTGACTTAGTGTTTTGAACAGCTTCGCCTACACCCATGTTGATGACGATTTTGTTTACTTCAGGTGCCTGCATTACCGATTTATATTCAAACTTGCTCACTAGAGCAGGAGTGATTTCATTGACATATTTTTCTTTTAGGCGGTTCATGTGTGTACCTCCCTTCATTCAGGAATTTTATTTATCTAATTTTTCGCCGGATTTTTTTGCAACACGAACTTTTTTACCATCTTCAACCTTATATCCTACACGAGTCGGCTCGCCGGATTTAGGGTCAAGTAACATTACGTTAGAAACGTGAATTGCTGCTTCTTGGCTGACAATTCCACCTTGTGGATTTGCCTGGTTCGGTTTTGTATGCTTTTTAATGATGTTTACACCTTCAACAAGCACACGGTCTTTCTTAGGTAAAGCAGTCAAAACAACACCTGTTTTGCCTTTGTCTTTGCCTGAGATTACCTTAACTGTATCGCCTTTTTTAACATGCATTCTGTCGCACCTCCTTGGTATGGCACATTGATTTATTAAAGAACTTCAGGAGCAAGTGATACGATTTTCATGAAGCTGTTATCGCGAAGTTCGCGGGCAACAGGTCCGAAAATACGAGTTCCGCGTGGACCTTTGTCGTCACGGATAATGACACATGCGTTTTCATCAAATTTGATATAAGTACCGTCTTTACGGCGAGCTCCGCTTTTCGTGCGAACGATGACAGCCTTAACGACTTCACCCTTCTTAACAACGCCACCTGGTGTTGCTTTTTTCACGGTACAAACGATTACGTCTCCGATGTTTGCAGTCTTACGACCAGAACCACCAAGTACTTTAATCGTTAGTACTTCACGAGCACCCGAGTTGTCTGCAACTTTTAAACGACTTTCCTGTTGGATCACTTAGGTAACCTCCCTCCGGAATTTCTTAGGTTCCGAAATTATTTAAATTAAATGATAACCGCTTTTTCTACAATTTCCAATACGCGGAAACGTTTTGTAGCTGATAACGGACGAGTTTCCATGATGCGAACTACGTCGCCCATTTTCGCTTCGTTTAGCTCATCATGAGCTTTATATTTCTTAGAGTATTTTACACGTTTGCCATAGAATGCATGCTTCTTTTGAGTTTCAACCATTACTGTAACGGTTTTGTCCATTTTGTCAGACACAACACGGCCTGTGTATACTTTGCGTTGGTTACGCTCAGTCATACTTGCAAACCTCCTCTCGATTTATCAGTTATTGCCACTGAGTACTCTTTCGTGAATCACAGTTTTCATACGGGCAATCGCTTTACGTACTTCGCGGATGCGAGCAGTATTTTCTAATTGACCAGTAGCCAATTGGAAGCGAAGGTTGAAAAGCTCTTCTTTCAGTGATTTCACTTTTTGTTCAATCTCAGCAGTGGTTAGGTCACGGATTTCATTAGCTTTCATTCGATTCACCACCAATTTCTTCGCGTTTTACGAACTTCGTTTTGATTGGAAGTTTGTGAGATGCAAGGCGTAATGCTTCGCGTGCCACTTCTTCAGTTACTCCACCAAGTTCGAACATGATTTTACCAGTTTTGACAACGGCTACCCAGCCTTCAGGTGAACCTTTACCAGATCCCATACGTACCTCTAGAGGCTTTTTCGTATATGGCTTATGAGGGAAAATTTTAATCCAGACTTTACCGCCACGTTTCATGTAACGAGTCATGGAAATACGTGCTGCTTCGATTTGACGGTTAGTGATCCAAGATGATTCTAGTGCTTGGAGACCAAATTCGCCGAATGCAATTTCTTTACCGCCTTTAGCTTCTCCGCGCATCTTGCCTCGGTGCTCTCTACGATATTTAACGCGTTTAGGCATTAACATATTATTTGCCTCCTTCCTCAGATTTCTTCTTAGTTGGAAGGACTTCACCGCGGTAGATCCATACTTTTACGCCAAGCTTACCATAAGTTGTGTCTGCTTCAGCATGCGCATAATCAATGTCAGCGCGGAGCGTATGGAGCGGAACAGTACCTTCACTGTAGTGTTCAGCACGCGCTATGTCAGCGCCGCCTAGACGTCCAGATACTTGAGTTTTGATTCCTTTAGCGCCAGAACGCATAGTGCGTTGGATCGCTTGTTTTTGTGCACGACGGAATGATACTCGGTTTTCCAATTGACGTGCAACACTTTCAGCAACCAATCTTGCATCAAGGTCAGCTCGTTTAATTTCAATGATGTTGATGTGTACACGCTTGCCAGTCATAGAATTAAGTTGTGTGCGAAGTACTTCTACTTCAGATCCACCTTTACCAATTACCATACCTGGTTTCGCAGTATGAATAGTTACGTTAACACGGTTTGCAGCGCGCTCAATTTCGATTTTAGAAACTGAAGCTTCTTTCAAACGTGCTTCAACATATTCACGGATTTTAATATCTTCGTGAAGAAGTGTCGCATAATCTTTCTCAGCGTACCATTTAGACTCCCAATCACGAATGATTCCGATACGCATCCCAATTGGATGTATTTTTTGTCCCACGAATTATCCCTCCTTCTGGTCAGATACCACTAATGTAATGTGGCTTGTGCGTTTATTAATTGCGCTTGCGCGTCCCATTGCACGTGGACGGAAACGTTTAAGTGTTGGTCCTTCGTCAACGAATACTTCGCTGATGACTAGGTCATTCAGGTCCATTTCGTAGTTGTGTTCAGCGTTAGCAGCTGCAGATTTTAATAACTTCTCAACAACAACAGATGCTGCTTTTGGAGTATGGTTCAAAATCGCAACAGCTTCGCCAATTTGCTTGCCTCGGATTAAATCTACTACTAAACGGACTTTACGAGGAGCAATACGTACTGTTCTAGCGACAGCTTTTGCTTGCATAGGGAAATCCTCCTCTCATTTAACGTCTTGTTTTCTTATCGTCTGCACCATGACTAGCGTATTTACGCGTTGGAGCGAATTCGCCTAGTTTATGGCCCACCATGTCTTCAGTCACGTATACAGGGATGTGCTTACGACCATCGTATACTGCGATTGTTTGTCCGATGAATGTCGGGAAAATTGTAGAACGGCGAGACCAAGTTTTGATCACTTGTTTTTTCTCAGAATCCTTTTGTGCTTCAACTTTTTTCATAAGATGATCATCAACAAAAGGTCCTTTTTTCAAGCTGCGGCCCATGTGGGATCCTCCCTTCGTGATCGCACCACGGTTCTTTTAGTGAACCGTAGCGGAATCAAATTATTTTTTACGACGACGCACGATAAATTTATCTGACTTGTTCGTTTTCTTACGTGTCTTGTATCCAAGAGTTGGTTTACCCCAAGGAGACATTGGTGATTTACGTCCGATTGGCGAACGTCCTTCACCACCACCGTGTGGGTGATCGTTAGGGTTCATTACAGATCCACGTACAGTTGGGCGATTGCCCTTCCAGCGGTTACGACCTGCTTTACCAATGTTGATCAATTCGTGTTGCTCATTTCCTACAGCGCCAATAGTTGCACGGCAAGTAGCAAGAATCATGCGAACTTCGCCTGATTGCAAACGAACTGTTACGTATTTTCCTTCTTTACCCAATACTTGAGCTGAAGTTCCTGCTGAACGAACTAATTGTCCGCCGCCGCCTGTTTTCAATTCAATGTTGTGGATTGTAGAACCCATTGGGATGTTTGATAACGGCAAAGCGTTACCTGGTTTGATGTCTGCTTCAATACCTGACATGATTTGAGTTCCAACTTCGACTCCTTTAGGAGCTAGGATGTAACGTTTTTCACCATCAGCATAATGAATCAATGCGATGTTCGCAGAACGGTTAGGATCGTACTCGATTGTAGCAACGCGTCCTGGAATGCCGTCTTTGTTACGCTTGAAATCGATCACACGGTATTGACGTTTATGTCCACCACCGTGATGGCGTACAGTAATTTTACCTTGGTTATTACGGCCGCCTTTGCGCTTTACAGGTTGTAGAAGCGATTTTTCAGGCTTGTTCGTAGTGATTTCAGCGAAATCTGAACTCGTCATGTTACGACGACCGTTAGTGGTAGGTTTGTATTTTCTGATCCCCACGTTATTTCCCTCCTTCTTTAATAGTCCTATAAGAACTTATAGAAAATTAAATTTCGAATAACTCGATGTCTTTAGATTCAGCAGTCAATTTAACAATCGCTTTACGGCGCTTGTTTGTATATCCTGCGTGTTTGCCCATACGTTTGAATTTGCCTTTGTAATTCATGATGTTGACTTTCTCAACCTTCACGCCAAAGATTTCTTGTATAGCTTGTTTAACTTGTGTTTTATTTGCGCGAGTGTCCACTTCAAAAGTGTACTTTTTCTCTGCCATTACTTCAGATGATTGCTCAGTAATGACCGGACGTTTTATTACATCACGTGCTTCCATTAACTAAGCACCTCCTCAATTTTCTCAATCGCTGCTTTTGTCATAACAATTTTGTCATGTCCAAGCAAGTCTAATACGTTAATACCATCTGCTGCTACTACTGTCATACCTTTAAGGTTACGTGCAGATTTTGCAACGTTCTCATCAAGGTCAGCAGTTACGAACAATGCTTTTTTGCCAATTGAAAGATCAGCGATCAACTGGTTAAATGCTTTTGTTTTTGGTGCATCAAATGTTAATCCTTCAAGTACCATCAAGTTTTCTCCTACTACTGTAGATGAAAGTGCAGAGCGTAAAGCTAAGCGACGGACTTTCTTAGGAAGCTTGTAGCTATAGCTACGTGGAGTTGGACCGAATACGATACCGCCTCCGCGCCATTGTGGTGAACGGATCGACCCTTGACGAGCACGTCCAGTTCCTTTTTGACGCCATGGCTTTTTACCACCACCAGCTACTTCAGAACGGTTTTTTACTTTATGGTTACCTTGACGTAGTGAAGCGCGTTGAGACACTACTGCGTCAAATAGTACTGATTCATTTGGCTCGATACCGAATACATAGTCGTTCAATTCGATGTCGCCCACTTGTGAACCTGTTTGATTTAATAAAGCTACTTTAGGCATTCTTGTTTCCTCCTTTCTCTAAAAATATATTATTTCGCTTTAGTTGCCGTTTTAACACGGATCAATGCTTTGCGAGAACCAGGAACATTACCTTTAACAAGAAGCAAGTTACGCTCAAGATCTACTTTCACGATCGAAAGGTTTTGAATCGTAATTGTTGTGCCACCCATTTGACCAGGTAATTTCTTCTGTTTGAATACGCGGTTAGGAGCAACCGGACCCATTGAACCAGGACGACGGTGGTAACGTGAACCGTGTGTCATTGGTCCGCGAGATTGTCCGTGGCGTTTAATAACACCTTGGAAACCTTTACCTTTTGTTGTTCCTGTTACATCTACTACATCGCCTTCTGCGAATACATCTACTTTGACTTCTTGACCAATCTCGTAATCAGCTAAGTTTACATTGCGAAGTTCGCGGATGAAGCGCTTAGGAGCAGTGTTTGCTTTTGCTACGTGTCCTTTAGAAGGTTTGTTTGAAAGCTTATCGCGCTTGTCTTCAAAACCTAATTGGATTGCTTCGTAGCCGTCAACCTCAACTGTTTTCTTTTGAAGCACTACGTTTGGAGAAGCTTCAATAACAGTTACAGGGATTAAATCACCGTTCTCAGCAAAAACTTGCGTCATACCGATTTTTCTACCTAAGATTCCTTTGGTCATGTTGTCACACCTCCTGTGATTATTTGTGTTTTCTATTTCGTTGCCGATTAAAGTTTAATTTCAATGTCAACGCCTGACGGTAAATCAAGTTTCATTAACGCATCAACAGTTTGTGGTGTTGGGTTAACGATATCGATTAGACGTTTGTGTGTGCGCATTTCAAATTGCTCACGAGCATCTTTGTATTTATGAACAGCACGCAAGATTGTGTAAACCGATCTTTCAGTTGGCAACGGTATCGGACCCGATACACTTGCACCTGAACGTTTTGCAGTTTCAACAATTTTCTCAGCAGACTGATCAAGAATTCTATGATCATACGCTTTTAAACGGATACGAATTTTTTGTTTTGCCATTATTTTCCCTCCTTTTCGCCTATTTTTGATAGACATTCTCCACGAAAATTTTCCAATCACTCGCCATGGCAAAGCGGCCGGGTGTATCGGTAACCTCTCGCTTCATCGCAGTCAAAAGACCAACATTAGATATTATACAGAATAAAAAAGAATTCCGCAAGTGTTTCCACGAAATTCTTTTTAATTCGCTTTTATTAGTATAACAGGATATTTCAGAACTTCAAGCGAGATGAAAATAGTCCGAACATTTCAAGCCTAGCTCAAGAACATCGCTGCAACCCAACCGAATATCACCAACGGAATATTGTAGTGAAGGAAGGTTGGCACGCACGTATCCCAGATGTGATTGTGCTGTCCGTCAACGTTCAGTCCGGCAGTTGGTCCAAGTGTTGAGTCAGAAGCTGGTGAACCGGCGTCACCGAGTGCTCCTGCAGTTCCGATCAATGCAATAATGGCCATGGTGGAAAATCCGAACTCCAGACTCAGTGGCACAAAAATAGCAGCAATGATTGGGATTGTGGCAAACGATGAACCAATGCCCATCGTCACAAACAATCCAACGATCAGCATCGCTAGTGCCGCGATTGCTTTATTGCCTGCGAAAAGATCTGATACGCTGGCAACTAACGGCTCGATAGCTCCTGTTGCTTGGATCACAGCCGCAAAACCGTTCGCTGTGATCATCACAAAACCGATGAACGCCATCATTTGCATGCCTTCTGTTAAGACTGCGTCAGCCTCGCGCCACTTCATCGCGCCAAAAACGTACAGCACCAAGATACCAGCTAGTGCTCCAATGATCATGGAATCTGTTTGGACTTGCCCGTACAACGCTGCAACCAACGCAACAATTGTCACCAACACATCTTTAGTTGACGCTTTCTTTTTCACAGTTTCTTCTATAGAAGAAACATTTGTATGGTAATCACGCGGCTTACGATAAGAAAAGAACACCGCAATGATCAAGCCGACTAGTAAGCCGGAAACTGGAATCGCCATTGCTTTTGGAATATCCGCCATGTCGATCGACAATCCAGCCAATTCCATTTGCGTAAAAACAATTTCGTGGAAGATCAATCCAAAGCCATACGGCAATAAAATATATGGAGCTGTCAAACCAAACGTCAACACTGCCGCGATCAACCGGCGATCAATTCGTAGTTCGTTTAAAATATGCAAAATCGGTGGAACTAGTAAAGGAATAAAAGCGATATGGATTGGAATGGCATTCTGCGATAAAATTGCCATCGTCAGTAACGCGATAATAATTAGAGCCTTTGCTAAATTTTGTCTTGTTGCTTTCCCATCTTTGTTCACTAACTTCAGCACTCCGGAGACCAGTAACTCTGGAATCCCTGTACGCGATATAGCTACGGCAAATCCACCCAGCATAGCATAGCTCAATGCAATGGTCGCTCCCGCCCCTAAACCGTCTGTAAACGATGTGATTGTATCAGTAAGTGACAACCCGCCACTCAATCCTCCTGCTAACGCGCCGATCAATAAGGCAAAAACGACATTCACACGCAATAAGCTCAATATGAGCATGACCAAGACAGCGATAATAACTGCATTCATATAATAAACTCTCCTTTAGTTTGCTAAAGCGTTAAAGTACATATTTAAAATTAACAAAATAAAAAATAGTTGTCAACAGACGATTACTCTTTTATTTTAAAACGAAAAAAAGACCTTTCACGGTTACGTAAAAGGTCTCTCGAAATATTAAGCACGTTGTTTTTCTTCATAAGCCGCAATATACGAATCATACTGGAAGGTTAACGCAATTTCATCCCAGCCTTTTAAGAGCATTTCTTTCCAATAAGGATCAATTTCAAATTCATAACGCGTACCGTCTTGTCCGGTAACAGATTGGTCTTCTAAGTTGATTTCTAACTTAAAATCTTGTTGTTGACCTTTACTAATCAACTCATCTACTTCTTGGTCTTTCAAGCGAATTGGCAAAATGCCGTTTTTAACGCAGTTGTTATAGAAGATGTCTGCATAGCTAGGTGCAATGACTACACGGAATCCGTAATCTAAAATTGCCCACGGAGCATGTTCACGAGAAGAACCGCAGCCGAAATTTTCTTGTGCGACTAGAATTTCGGAGTTTTCGAATCGAGGGTCATTCAAAACAAAGTCTTCTATTGGTGTACCATCTGCATGAAAACGCCAATGATAAAACAAATATTTGCCGAATCCCGTTCGTTCAATACGCTTTAGAAATTCTTTTGAAATGATTTGGTCCGTATCGACGTTTTTTCGTTCTAGTGGCGTCAGTATGCTTGAAATTTTATTTATCGGTTTCATCGAAGGGTCTCCTCACTTTCATTTGTCATACAGACGCTACAGGCTCTTCCATGTAGTTACGGACATCTGTTAAATGACCTTCAATCGCAGCCGCTGCTGCCATGACAGGACTTACTAGGTGCGTCATCGAGCCCGCTCCTTGTCGACCTTCGAAGTTTCGGTTAGAAGTAGATGCACAGCGTTCACCTGCAGGTACCGAGTCTTCGTTCATCGCTAAGCACATGCTGCAACCTGTCTCACGCCATTCAAAGCCCGCTTTGAGAAACACTTGATCTAAGCCTTCTTGTTCAGCTGCGCGTTTAACCGTTTCAGATCCAGGAACGACAATTGCCGTCACGGACGGGTGCACTTGCTTCCCTCTAATGATTCTACTTGCCGCACGTAAATCGCCTAGACGTGCATTGGTACAAGAACCGATAAATACATGTTGGATCGCAATTGAAGAAAGCGACATTCCTTCTTCTAAGTGCATATAAGCTAAAGCTTGTTTTAATGCATCTTTATCTGACTGTTTCTCGTAATCTGCAGCAGACGGAACGCGTTCAGCAATACCTGAACCCATTGATGGATTCGTTCCCCACGTAACGAATGGAGAGATTTCATCTGCATGAATCGAAAAGGTCGCATCATACTCTGCACCTTCTTCTGTTGCAAGAGCTAGCCAACGATCCGCTTCTTGTTCAAACGCGTCTCCTTCAGGGACATGTCTACGTCCTCTCAAATACTCGATTGTTGTTTGATCTGGGCTAATCAAACCTGCACGTGCACCAGCTTCAATGGACATATTGCAAATGGTCATACGCTCTTCCATCGTTAAGTTACGAACTGCTTCGCCCGTATACTCCATAACATATCCGGTTCCCATATCGATACCAAATTTCGAAATAATCGCAAGGATAACATCTTTAGCAGTAACACCAAAGCCTAACTTGCCATCAATTCGAACTTCCATCGTTTTGGGCTTTGATTGCCATAGTGTTTGAGTAGAAAGTACGTGCTCTACTTCACTTGTGCCAATACCAAATGCCAATGCGCCAAAAGCGCCGTGTGTTGAAGTATGACTATCCCCACAAACAATCGTTTTACCAGGTTGCGTCAATCCAAGTTCCGGTCCAATAACGTGCACAATTCCTTGGTCGGGATGATTAATACCCGCAAGCGGCACACCAAATTCATCGCAATTGTCTTGTAAGGTTTTGATTTGCTTACGCGAGACGGGATCTGTGATGGTATCTCGGTTTCTTGTTGGGACATTATGATCCATAGTCGCAAAACACAAATCCGGTCGACGGACTTTACGCCCGTCTAACCGAAGTCCTTCAAATGCTTGCGGAGAAGTCACCTCATGCAGTAAGTGAAGATCAATATACAGCAGGTCCGGCTTTCCTTGTTCTTCGAAGACAATATGTTGTTCCCAAATTTTTTCTATGATGGTTTGTGCCATGCCAACCGCTCCTTTTACTTACACATAAGAATACATGATATGTTCTGATACAAATTCTCGTTCTAGTTCTTCTATCACTTTCGTTACATATTGTTCTGTTGAAACCACACGCTTCCCACTACCAGCTAAGTCTCCTGTGCAGTAACCATCTTCCAAAACGCTCATTACCGCTTGTTCAACGACTGCCGCTTCTGTGTGGAGACCAAATGAATGCTTCAACATCATTGCAACCGACAAAATAGCAGCAGATGGGTTGGCTTTGTTTTGCCCCGCGATATCAGGCGCCGAACCATGTACGGGCTCGTAAAGACCGAAGCCGTCTGAACGGATGCTAGCAGATGGCAGCATGCCAAGTGACCCAGTAATAACGGATGCTTCGTCACTCAAGATATCTCCAAACATATTCTCAGTTACGACAACGTCGAAAGTGCGTGGATTCGTGATCAGCTTCATCGCTGCCGAATCAACTAGCATATGTTCTACTTCAATATCTGGATAGGCTGCTTTACGTTCTTCTACAACTTCACGCCATAGCTTACTCGTTTCCAATACATTGGCTTTATCAACCGACGTTACTTTGCCTCTTCGCGTACGAGCGATTTCAAACGCCTGGTTCACAATGCGCTCAATTTCTTCTCTCGTGTAAACCAATGTATCGACAGCCGATTTTTCAGAGCGACGTTTTGGTTCACCGAAATACAAGCCACTCGTCAATTCACGAACAATTACCATATCAACGTCTTTCGCTACTTCTTCTTTTAACGGGGAAGATGCTAGCAATGCCGGGATTGCTTTAACTGGACGAATATTTGCAAACAAATCGAAATGCTTCCGGATGTTCAAAAGCCCTTTTTCAGGACGCAAATGAGCGGGGTTGTTATCCCATTTCGTTCCTCCAACCGCACCGAGGAGAATCGCGTCACTCGCATCACAAACATCGATGGTTTGCTGAGGTAGCGGGTTATCAAATTGATCAACCGCCGCGCCTCCGATTACCGCGTGCTTTAAATGAAAAGTATGTCCATAACGCATTGCGATGGATTGCAACACCTTTACCGCTGCATCTGTCACTTCCGGTCCAATTCCGTCCCCTGGCAATACCGCTATTGTTTTTTTCATTTTAAATTCCTCCTCGTTTGAATTGTTCTTCTATACCGCTGACATCCTAACTTTCTTTCCTACTTGAACAATTTGACGATTAACTGCATTCAAATAGGCTTTTGCCGTCGCTTCCAAAACGTCCTGTGCAACGTCGCGCCCCGTTACCGTCTCACCGTTATAACTCATATTGATAACCGCTTCGCCTAATGCGTCACGCCCTTTACCAATAGAAGTCACACGGTAATCTAAAATGTGAACTTTGCCTTCCACAATCCGCTCCAATGTATTAAAAATCGCTTCAACAGATCCTGCTCCAGTAGCTGCTTCACTAATTAGCTCACCACTCGGGTGATAGGCAGAAGCAGTAGCCGTCGGAATGTTCGCCGTACCGTACTGTACTTGGACACTTTCCAACTTATAGACTGGCGTTTCATCATCGTGAATTTGCTGATCTGTTAGTAATACATAAAGATCGTCTTCCACAATTTCTTTTTTACGGTCAGCCAGCTTCTTAAACTCAATAAATGCGTTGTTCAACTTTTCTTCAGATAAGTCAAAGCCCATTTTGATAGCACGGTCTTTAAAGGCGTGACGCCCAGAATGTTTACCTAGTACCAATTCTGTTGCTACATCACCAATCAATTCCGGAGTAATGATTTCATAAGTCAACGGATTCTTCAGCATACCATCTTGGTGAATTCCCGATTCGTGGGCAAAAGCATTTTTACCGACGACCGCTTTATTCGGTTGAATCAAGCTACCTGTCAATTGACTCACCAATTGGCTAGTGCGCTTAATTTCGTTCAATTTAATACCCGTCTCGATGTTGAACATTTGTTTGCGAATGTGCAAAGCAACTGCAATTTCTTCTAGTGCAACGTTACCAGCGCGTTCTCCGATACCATTTATGGTTCCTTCGATTTGTGTCGCACCATTCTCGATTGCGGCTAGTGTATTAGCAGTTGCCATCCCCAAGTCGTTATGGCAATGTGCAGACAGTTTCACTTTTTCAATTCCCGCTACGTTGTCCGTCATGTATTTGAACATCGCACCGTACTCATGAGGTGTTGCATAACCAACTGTATCCGGAAGGTTAATAGTTGTGGCTCCCGCTTCAATTACTTTACGGATAATATGCGCCAGAAATTCCGGATCTGAACGAGAAGCATCTTCCGCTGACCACTGAACTAGCGGAAAGAACTTACGCGCGTATTTCACGGATTCTACAGCAAGTTCAACCACTTGCTCAGGTGTTTTAAATAACTTTGTTTCCATATGAATAGGCGAGGTAGCTAAAAAGATATGAATATGCGGCTGTTCCGCTCCTTTTAACGCATCCCACGTGCGGTCAATATCACTTTGTATCGAACGGGCCAAACCCGTCACAATTGAATTCTTTACCGTGCCTGCAATTCGCTGCACAGCATCAAAGTCTCCTGGAGATGAAGCTGGAAACCCTGATTCGATAATCGTCACTCCCAGACGTTCAAGTTGACGGGCGATTTCGATTTTTTCTGCTGTATTCAAGTTGATCCCGGCTGACTGTTCTCCGTCTCGTAATGTCGTATCGAAAATATCAATTTGTGACATTGGCGACCACCTCTTTTTGTTTAGTTTTTTTACCTTCATTGACAAATGGCATCATGGCACGTAATTCACGTCCAACTTGCTCGATTTGATGCGATTCTTCTGCTTTTTCAATTGCCGTAAATTCTGGACGGTTTAGTTGATTTTCAAGCAACCACCCTTTTGCGAATTTCCCTGTTTGGATATCTGTCAGAACATCTTTCATACGCGCTTTTGTATCTGCATCGACAATACGTGGTCCTGATACAAAATCTCCCCACTGCGCAGTATCTGAAATTGAGTAACGCATTCCAGACAAGCCACCTTCATACATTAGGTCAACGATCAATTTCAATTCGTGCATGCATTCGAAATACGCAAGTTCCGGTTGGTATCCAGCTTCAACAAGTGTTTCAAATCCAGCTTTTACTAGAGACGTTACACCGCCGCAAAGAACAGCCTGTTCTCCGAATAGATCCGTTTCCGTTTCTTCTTTAAATGTTGTTTCTAAAACACCTGCACGCGTAGCTCCGATTCCTTTTGCATAAGCAAGCGCCACTTCTTTAGCTTGACCTGACACATCTTGGTGAATCGCAATTAACCCTGGTACACCAGCACCCGCTTCGTATGTACGACGCACAAGATGTCCCGGTCCTTTAGGAGCTACTAGGAATACATCTACATCTGTAGGTGCAACAATTTGGTTAAAGTGAACATTGAAGCCATGAGCAAAAACAAGTGACTTGCCTGCTTTTAGTGAAGGCTTAATGTCTGCATTGTAGATTTGTGTTTGTTTTTCATCTGGTACTAAGACCATGATCACGTCTGCCGCGTCTGCCGCGTCTTTTACTGCCATTACTTTCATGCCGTCATTTTCTGCTTGCTCGAATGATTTACCAGGACGCACGCCAACTACTACGTCAAAACCAGATTCTTTTAAGTTTTGTGCGTGTGCGTGACCTTGTGAACCATAGCCAATTACCGCGATTGTCTTGCCTTTAAGTACCTGTTCGTTTACGTCTTGGTTATAATACATTTTTGCCATTTTTAATTTCCTCCTCGAGTTTGGTTTTTTATAGGATGTTTAATTGGGGTGCCTGCGTTTTTTGTGTTTCTCTGACAAAAGCTGATACACCGGTTCGGGTCAGCTCTTTGACACCATAAGGTCTCATCAGATCAATAAATGCTTCAATCTTTTCCGGGTCCCCTGTCACTTGAAATGTTGTTACATTTTTGCTCATATCAACCACTGTTGCTCGAAACGGCTCAACGATACTGAGCACTTCATTTCTGACCGCTGGTGGTACAACTACTTTTACTAGTGCAAGCTCTCTCATGACCATAGCTTTATCTGTAATATCATTCACTTTAAGTACATCAATTTGTTTTTGTAGTTGTTTTAGTAATTGTTCTAATTTCCCTCTATCTTCTACATTGACGACAAAAGTCATTTTTGATATGCCAGGCTGTTCTGTATGACCAACAGAGATACTTTCGATATTAAACTGCCGCTTCATAAGCAAACCCGTGACGCGATTTAACACACCACTTTGGTTGATTACCGTCGTTGTAATGACTCGTTTCATTCACCTTTCACTCCGATCATTTCATTCAAGCCTTTGCCTGGCGCTACCATAGGATAAACACATTCTAGTTGCACTACCCGACAATCGATCAAAACCGGCTCGTTTGAATTAAATGCTTCTGCAAACACAACTTCTGCTTCTTCCATCGTTTCTACTTTGTAACCTTTAACGTCATACGCTTCAGCCAGTTTCACAAAATCAGGTTGAACGGGCATCAACGATTGAGAATAGCGACTCTCATAAAACGTTTCCTGCCATTGTCTTACCATTCCTAAGCTTTGATTGTTTAAAATGACAATCTTCACCGGAAGACGAAGCTCTTGAAGCAAGGACAGTTCTTGCAAAGTCATTTGGAATCCGGCATCTCCAACAATAGAAATTACTTGCTCATCGGGTTTTGCTAGTTGCGCACCAATCGCTGCCGGAAAACCGAAGCCCATTGTACCTAAGCCACCTGAAGTTACCCAGTTATGTGGATTATTGAAACGATAATATTGAGCTGCCCACATTTGATGCTGACCAACATCAGTCGTTACCACTGCATCGCCTCTAGTCAAACGATGAATCAGCTCTACCGCTTGTTGAGGAAGGATACCTTCCCGACCTTTTACATGATACTGAAGTGGATATTCTGCTTTATTCTCGAATAATTCCCCTAGCCACTCCGTAGTGTTCGGACTTTCAAATGATTGATTGAGCAACTGGACCAACGCCTCTTTTGCATCTGCAACAATCGGAATTGCGGTCGGTACATTTTTGCCGATTTCTGCTGGATCAATGTCGATATGAATAACTTGAGCATTTGGTGCAAAGTTAGCCAGGTTGCCAGTTAGCCGGTCATCAAATCTGGCGCCAATGTTTAATAACACATCACAATCACAAATTGCTGTATTGGCTGTATAGGTACCGTGCATCCCCGCCATTCCGAGGAATAATTCGTGTTCGCCTCCAACACTTCCTAGCCCGAGTAACGTATTAGTAATTGGAATTTGATGTTTTTCTGAGAATTTCTTTAGCTCTTCTGTCGCTTTAGCGGCAAGTATGCCAGCCCCCGCTAAGATCAAAGGTTTTTTTGATTGTGACAACACTTGCGCAGCTTTTTGAATTTGTAAAAAATTAGGGCTAGTCGTCGGCTGATATCCCGGCAGATAGACTGCCTCTTCTTCTTTAGTAGATAAGAACAATTCCGTCGCAATGTTTTTCGGTATATCTACTAGAACCGGCCCTGGACGTCCAGTAGAAGCAATGTAGAAAGCTTCTTTAATAATTCTTGGTAGATCCGTTACTTTTTTCACTTGATAATTATGCTTTGTAATCGGTTGTGTGATGCCGATGATATCAGCTTCCTGAAAAGCATCGGTTCCGATGACTGAAGTCGCCACCTGACCCGTAAAAATGACTAACGGCAAGGAATCCAGCATAGCATCTGCAATTCCTGTCACTAAATTCGTAGCACCGGGACCAGATGTTGCAAGTACAACGCCCGTCTTACCTGATACCCTTGCATATCCTTCAGCTGCGTGAATAGCGCCTTGTTCATGCCTTGCTAAGATGTGGCGTATCGGATTTTTGTGTAAGGCATCGTAAATCGGTAGCACCGCGCCTCCAGGATAGCCGAATATGATTTCTACGCCTTGATTTTTTAAAGACTGAATCAGTATGTCTGCACCACTGCCTGTCAATTCCTGTTTAACTTCTTCTCTAACCTGTACGTTTACTCCCAATCTTTCCGCCTCCTTTTTTCAGTTTCTTGTGAAATACAAAAAACTTTTTCATCCCTACACAAAGAAACATGTTCTTCGTATAGGGATGAAAAAGTTTCATGGTACCACCCTATTTCACTGCGCAACCGCAGCCTCATGGATAAGCAATGCTTATCCATTGATAACGATGACTTTTCACTTGCAAGTCACCGGGACTACCTAAACAGCCGAAGCTTTTCAGCAATCCACTCAGAGGGGATGTCGCAAATGGTTGTATTACCGGCTTCCACCTGTACCGGCTCTCTGTAAATACGGATTCCATTTGCTTTAACCTCGTCATTGAGTTGAACGTATATTTGATTCTAGAAACTCTGTTTAAACTACGTTTAGATGATCTTCATAAACTTTCACGCCGTCGTTCTGAACAAGTTCTCTGAAGGATTCCAACAAATCATTCGTGATTGGACCTGGTTTTCCTTCGCCAATTACTCGACCATCTACTTTGATGACAGAAATGACTTCAGCAGCAGTTCCTGTTAAAAATACTTCATCTGCAACATACACATCATGTCTTGTGAAAACACCTTCTTGCATGTCATAGCCTTTTTGAGCAGCTACATCCATAATTGCATTTCGTGTAATTCCTTCAAGCGCTCCTACATAACCCGGAGGAGTGATTATTTTTCCCTTTCGAACAATAAAGATGTTATCAGCTGAACCTTCAGCTACATAACCTTGGTCATTTAACATAAGCGCTTCAGAAACGCCTGCAAGGTTAGCTTCAAGTTTTACTAAAATATTATTCATGTAATTCAAGGACTTAACTTTTGGACTCAGTACGTCTGAACGACTTCTTCGTGTAGCGACTGAAACAATTTCGATTCCTGTTTCATACATTGATTTCGGAAACAGGGATAGGGGTTCAGCTATCGCAATTACACTTGGATGAGAACAACTGTAAGGATCTAACCCAAGGTTGCCCACCCCTCTTGAAACGATGAGTCTAATATAAGCATCTTTAAACTTATTCTCTCTAAGTGTTTGAACAACAATATTGGTCATTTCTTCGAAAGTGTGTGGAATCTCAAGCATTACTGATTTTGCAGAATCAAAGAGTCGTTCCAGATGTTCTTCCAGCCGGAAAACATTTCCATTGTAAGAACGGATTCCTTCGAATACTCCATCACCGTACAAAAATCCATGATCATAAACTGAAATTTTAGCGTCTTCCTTTTTTACGAATTCGCCATTCATATAAATTACTTGTTCACTCATGATGTCCACTTCTTTCTCAGAAATTTTATAATATGCAATATATCAAATTCTGTATGTGTTTTGTAAATTGTTGCTATCATATCGTCTATTAAGAAGCCTGTCAATGAGCTTAATTGAAGTTTTTAGCCAATTTTGAATATTAACAATAAATGTATACGTTTTCATTGTTGCTAATACTGCATTTGTGACATTAATTAAAAAGTTTGAATATTTTACGAACAACTAGCTATTCAAGCAATACATCTCTATCATTCATGGTGACAACGCAAAAAAGACCCTATCTCATTGGTAATGAGATAGGGTCTTTTATAACACTTAGCAGTTATTACTTAGTAATTGTAGCAACAACGCCAGCGCCTACAGTACGTCCACCCTCACGGATAGAGAACTTAGTTCCTTCTTCAAGTGCGATAGGAGAGATTAGAGAAACGATCATTTCGATGTTATCTCCAGGCATAACCATTTCTACACCTTCAGGAAGGTTACAAACACCAGTTACATCAGTTGTACGGAAGTAGAACTGTGGACGGTAGTTTGTGAAGAATGGAGTATGACGTCCACCCTCTTCTTTTGAAAGAACGTAAACTTCCGCTCTGAATTCAGTATGTGGAGTAATTGTGCCTGGTTTAGCCAATACTTGTCCACGTTGAACGTCATCACGAGAAACTCCGCGAAGAAGTGCGCCAATGTTGTCGCCAGCTTCAGCATAGTCAAGTAATTTACGGAACATTTCTACACCAGTTACAGTTGTAGATTTTGGTTCTTCAGTAAGACCAATGATATCAACGTTATCACCGATTTTGATTTGTCCACGTTCAACGCGTCCAGTAGCAACAGTTCCACGGCCAGTGATTGAGAATACATCCTCAACAGGCATCATGAATGGTTTTTCAGTATCACGTGGTGGAGTAGGGATATACTCATCAACCGCGTTCATTAATTCAACGATTTTGTCTTCCCACTCAGCTTCTCCTTCAAGAGCTTTAAGAGCAGATCCTTTGATGACAGGAATGTCATCGCCAGGGAAGTCATATTCAGAAAGAAGATCGCGGACTTCCATTTCAACTAGTTCAAGAAGTTCTTCGTCATCTACCATATCGCATTTGTTCATGAATACAACTAGGTAAGGAACACCGACTTGACGTGAAAGAAGGATGTGCTCACGAGTTTGTGGCATTGGGCCGTCAGCAGCAGATACTACTAAGATTCCGCCGTCCATTTGAGCAGCACCAGTAATCATGTTTTTAACATAATCGGCGTGTCCAGGGCAATCTACGTGTGCGTAGTGGCGAGATTCAGTTTCATACTCAACGTGTGAAGTATTGATTGTGATACCGCGCTCTTTTTCTTCAGGTGCGTTATCGATTTGAGCGTAAGAACGAGCTTCTCCGCCTGATTTTTTAGCAAGAACTGTAGCGATTGCTGCAGTCAAAGTTGTTTTACCGTGATCGACGTGACCAATTGTACCAATATTTGCATGTGTTTTAGAGCGATCAAATTTAGCTTTTCCCATTAGAAAAATCCTCCTCGAAATGTAAGTGAATGTTTGTTTGAAGTGCTGAGAATAATAGGGCCCTATTATTCTCAGCATACAAACTATTTATACGTGATTAAAGATCAAAATTCAATTATTGACCTTTATTTTTTTTGATGATTTCTTCAGAAATTGATTTCGGTACTTCTTCATAGTGATCGAAGTGCATTGAGAACACACCACGGCCTTGCGTATTTGAACGCAATGAAGTTGCATAACCGAACATCTGTGCAAGAGGTACCATAGAACGAACAACTTGTGCGTTTCCGCGAGCGTCCATACCTTCTACGCGGCCTCGGCGTGACGTAATGTCACCCATGATATCCCCAAGGTATTCCTCAGGAATAACAACCTCAACGCGCATGATAGGCTCAAGAAGAACTGGATTAACTTTAGAAATTGCATTTTTAAGTGCCATAGAAGCAGCTACTTTAAATGCCATTTCGTTCGAGTCAACATCATGGTAAGATCCGTCGAACAAACGAGCTTTGATATCGATCAAAGGATATCCGGCAATAACACCGTTGTCTAGAGAGTCGCGAAGACCCGCTTCAACTGCTGGGATGTATTCACGCGGAACAACACCACCAACGATACCATTTTCAAATTCAAAACCTGCTCCTTCTTCGTTTGGAGAGAACTCAATCCAAACGTGTCCGAATTGTCCACGTCCACCCGATTGGCGCACGAATTTACCTTCAACTTTAGCAGACTGACGGAATGTCTCACGGTAAGATACCTGAGGTGCACCCACGTTAGCTTCTACGTTGAATTCACGACGCATACGGTCAACTAGGATATCAAGGTGAAGTTCACCCATACCCGCGATGATTGTTTGGCCAGTTTCCTGGTCAGTGTGCGCACGGAAAGTTGGATCTTCTTCTTGCAATTTAGCAAGGGCTTGACCCATTTTATCTTGATCGGCTTTTGATTTAGGCTCCACAGAAAGTGAAATAACTGGTTCTGGGAATACCATACGCTCAAGAATTACTTGTTGTTTCTCGTCACTTAACGTATCACCTGTTGATGTATCTTTAAGGCCGATAGCAGCAGCAATATCTCCGCAATATACTTCAGCGATTTCTTCACGAGAGTTTGCATGCATTTGTAGGATACGTCCAACGCGCTCACGCTTACCTTTAGAAGAGTTCTGAACATATGAACCAGATTTAAGAGAACCAGAATACACACGGAAGAAAGTTAACTTTCCAACATATGGATCTGTCATTACTTTAAACGCAAGCGCTGAGAATGGCTCGTCTTCGCTAGGTTTACGTAATACTTCTTCGTCTGAGTCCGGAAGAACACCAGTCATTGGTGGTACATCTAATGGAGATGGTAGGTAATCAATTACTGCATCAAGCATTAATTGAACCCCTTTGTTTTTAAATGCAGTTCCGCAAACTACTGGATAAAACTCAACGTCTAGTGTTCCTTTACGGATACCAGCTTTAAGTTCTTCAACAGTAATTTCTTCGCCACTAAGGTATTTTTCCATCAAATCTTCGTCAAGCTCAGCAACAGCTTCCACTAATTTAGTGTGCCATTCCTCAGCAAGTTCTTTGTGATCTTCAGGAATCTCACCTTCAGTAATTTCAGTTCCTAAATCGTTAGCGTAGAAATGTGTTTTCATTTCAACTAAATCAATGATTGCTGAAAAGTTATCTTCTGCACCGATTGGCAACTGAATCGGGTGAGCATTAGCTTGTAGACGCTCATGCAACGTACCTACAGAGTATAAGAAGTCCGCGCCGATTTTATCCATTTTGTTGATAAATACGATGCGTGGAACTCCGTAAGTTGTAGCTTGACGCCAAACAGTTTCAGTTTGAGGCTCAACACCTGATTGAGCATCAAGAACTGTAACCGCACCATCAAGTACGCGCAACGAACGTTCAACTTCAACAGTGAAGTCTACGTGTCCTGGAGTATCAATAATGTTAACACGGTGTTCTTTCCATGAAGCTGTTGTAGCAGCAGACGTAATTGTAATTCCGCGCTCCTGCTCTTGCTCCATCCAGTCCATTTGAGAAGCACCTTCATGCGTTTCCCCAATTTTGTGGATTTTACCAGTGTAGTATAAAATACGCTCCGTAGTAGTCGTTTTACCAGCATCGATGTGTGCCATGATCCCGATATTACGTGTTTTGTCTAAGGAGAACTCTCTAGCCATGTTGTTTTTCTCCTTCCGTTTCGGATTAAGATGTAAACATCTCGAAAGAAATTACCAGCGATAGTGAGCAAATGCTTTATTTGCTTCCGCCATTTTATGAATATCTTCGCGTTTCTTAACAGCTGCACCAGTGTTGTTAGCAGCATCTAAAATTTCATTAGCCAAACGCTCTTCCATTGTTTTCTCTCCACGAAGACGTGAATAGTTTACAAGGTAGCGAAGACCTAGAGTTGAACGACGTTCTGGACGAACTTCAACCGGTACCTGGTAGTTTGCACCACCAACACGGCGAGCGCGTACTTCAAGAACTGGCATAACGTTAGCCAAAGCTTGTTCGTATACTTCAATTGGATCTTTACCGCTGCGTTCTTTAACTAACTCAAACGCTCCGTATAAGATTTTTTGTGAAGTACCTCTTTTTCCGTCAACCATCATTTTATTAATTAAGCGTGTCACCAATTTTGAATTATAAATTGGATCTGGCAACACATCACGTTTAGCTACAGGACCTTTACGAGGCATGTATGTTCCTCCTTTCAACGAATTCTCTTCGTTAATTTAAGATATTATTTTTTTACTTTAGGACGTTTAGTTCCGTATTTAGAACGGCTTTGCATACGGCCGTTTACTCCAGCTGTATCAAGTGCTCCACGTACGATATGGTAACGTACACCCGGTAAATCTTTTACGCGTCCGCCGCGAAGAAGAACTACACTGTGCTCTTGAAGGTTGTGACCTTCTCCAGGGATGTAAGCATTAACCTCAATTTGGTTTGTCAAACGTACACGCGCATATTTACGCAATGCGGAGTTTGGTTTTTTCGGTGTCATTGTACCAACACGAGTACATACTCCACGTTTCTGTGGTGATGTCACGTTAGTTTGAGCCTTTTTGAAGCTGTTATACCCTTTGTTTAGCGCTGGTGAACCCGATTTAGTAGTCTTCGGTTTACGAGGCTTGTTAACTAATTGGTTAATTGTAGGCATCGATTTTTTCCTCCTCTCAAAAGGTGTTCTAATACCACATATCCAGGTGGTTCATTTTTGGGTAAAAAACAAAGTCTTTGTGATTTACACAAAAACTGTTATCCAGTAATCGCCACAGCAGCTGCACCGACATTAATGCCATATGCTTTGCCAAGCTTCAATCGTGAATCTGCAAATCCGACCCGAATACCTTTTTCTAAGGCTAGTTGGATAATCTGTTCGGTCATTCGATCGTCTGCGTCTTTTGCCACTATTATCTCTTGGACAATACCGCTTTTTATCGCTTTTACTGTCTGCTTTGTACCGATGATCATTTCACTTGTCTGTTTTACTTTTTCATTAGACATTCACATATCCTCCAAAGCGTTAGACCGTTAACCATCAACCCTTAACATATTATCATTCTATGCTAATGCTGTCAACTGAATTCTTAAAAAATCCCGAGGAGATTATTTAGAACCTCCCCGGAATCTAATACATTTATTTTATGACTCTGTACCGACACTTTCTTGCTTCGCCGCTTTTTCGCTTTGAGCAATTCTGATTTGACGGTAACGCTGCATTCCTGTTCCAGCTGGAACAAGTTTACCGATAATAACGTTCTCTTTCAATCCTAGAAGCTCATCACGTTTCCCTTTAATCGCTGCATCTGTTAAGACGCGAGTCGTTTCTTGGAAAGATGCGGCTGATAAGAATGATTCTGTTTCAAGAGAAGCTTTTGTAATCCCTAGAATTACGGGACGGCTTGTCGCTGGTAAGTTACCTTCTAGAACCGCTTTAACATTGGCTTCAGTAAATTGATGAATATCCAAAAGTGAACCTGGTAGCAATTCAGTATCACCGGCTTCAATTACGCGAACTTTACGGAACATTTGACGAACCATAACTTCTACGTGCTTATCGCCGATTTCAACACCCTGCATACGGTATACTTTTTGAACTTCTTTCAATAGATAAACTTGAACAGCTTGAACGTCTTTTACTTGTAGCAATTGTTTCGGATCAATTGAACCATCTGTCAATACTTCGCCTCGAACAATAGCATCGTCTACTTGAACCTTGATACGAGCATTATAAGGTGCTAAGTATTTACGCGTTTCAACGTCACCTTGAATCGTTACTTCTTTTTGGCCTTCGCGAATTTCGTCAATTTCAGTAACGATACCTGTAATTTCAGAAATAACGGCTTGACCTTTCGGATTACGCGATTCAAATATTTCTTGGATACGCGGAAGACCTTGTGTAATATCGTCTCCTGCAACACCGCCTGTATGGAATGT
This sequence comes from Planococcus sp. S3-L1, assembly GCF_030063085.1. Lineage (NCBI taxonomy): Bacteria > Bacillati > Bacillota > Bacilli > Caryophanales > Caryophanaceae > Planococcus > Planococcus sp. S3-L1. The sequence goes on from NZ_JASISN010000016.1 coordinate 39,084, forward strand.
ACGCATCGTAAGCTGAGTTCCTGGTTCTCCGATTGATTGAGCCGCAATAATACCAACTGCTTCGCCCACTTCAACTTCGTCTCCAGTTGCCAAGTTCGTTCCGTAACATTTCTTACAAATACCGTGTTTTGTGTTACATGTAAACGCAGAACGAATTGTCACTTCTTTAATGCCTGCCTCAAGAATGAGACGAGTCAAGTCTTGTGTGATCAGTTCATCTTTCGCTACAATAATCTCTTTAGTTTCCGGATGGCGAATTGTTTTCTTAGCATGACGACCAACGATACGCTCGTGCAGCTCTTCAATCACTTCTGTGCCTTCCATTAACGCCCCTACCAACAAGCCTCTATCAGTTCCGCAGTCATTTTCGCGAACAATTGCATCTTGTGCAACATCTACTAAACGACGAGTTAAGTAACCAGAATCGGCTGTTTTAAGTGCTGTATCGGCAAGACCTTTACGAGCACCGTGAGTTGAGATGAAATATTCAAGTACTGTCAATCCTTCACGGAAGGATGATTTGATCGGAAGTTCGATAATACGCCCAGCCGGGTTGGCCATCAATCCGCGCATACCAGCAAGCTGTGTAAAGTTGGAAGCATTACCACGAGCTCCGGAATCACTCATCATAAAGATTGGGTTTAAGTTATCAAGAGATGCCATCAGTTTGCCCTGAATGATATCTTTTGCATTACTCCAATACGAAATGACACGTGCATAGCGTTCTTCTTCTGTAATCAATCCACGACGGAATTGTTTCATTACTTTGTCTACATTTTCTTGTGCGCTAATTAAAATTTCTCCCTTGTCTGGAAGAACTACAATATCTGACACACCAACAGTAATGCCGGCTTGTGTCGAATACTTAAATCCAAGACTCTTCATGCGATCTAGCATTTTTGAAGTTTCCGTAATATGGAAACGTTTAAATACTTCAGCAATAATTTCTCCGAGAATTTTCTTTTTAAATGGCGTTACAAGTTCGGCTTCTTCAATATGCTTGCGAATATCCGTTGTTGTAGCAACAAAGTATTTCGCTGGCGTTTCCACCTGCAAGTTAAAGTCAGTCGGTTCATTGATATATGGGAATGACTTCGGCAGAATTTCATTGAAAATAATTTTACCAACAGATGTCAATAAAAGCATTTTGTTTTGTTCTTCTGTGAACGTCGGGTTGTTAACAGCTCCAGCTTGAATCGCAATACGTGTATGCAAATGCACATGGCCTGTTTGATAAGCGATCATGACTTCTTCAGGTCCTGAGAAAGTTGCGCCTTCTCCTGTAGCACCTTTACGCTCAAGTGTTAAGTAATAGTTTCCTAAAACCATATCCTGAGATGGTGTTACAACAGGTTTTCCGTCTTTTGGATTCAAAATGTTTTGAGCTGCAAGCATTAGTAGTCTTGCTTCTGCTTGTGCTTCAGATGATAAAGGTACGTGAACAGCCATTTGGTCACCGTCGAAATCGGCATTGTATGCAGTACATACAAGCGGGTGAAGGCGAATTGCTTTTCCTTCAACTAACGTTGGTTCAAATGCCTGAATACCTAGTCTGTGAAGAGTTGGTGCTCGGTTCAATAGAACCGGATGCTCCTTGATAACATCTTCCAGTACATCCCAAACTTCAGAATGAAGACGTTCGATTTTACGTTTTGCGCTCTTAATGTTATGAGCCAATCCACGTTCAACCAATTCCTTCATCACAAAAGGTTTAAACAATTCAATTGCCATTCCTTTTGGCAAACCACATTGGTACATTTTCAAGTTAGGTCCAACTACGATTACTGAACGACCTGAATAATCTACTCGTTTACCAAGAAGGTTTTGACGGAAGCGTCCTTGTTTACCTTTTAACATATGAGAAAGAGATTTCAATGGACGGTTACCAGGTCCAGTAACCGGACGGCCACGACGACCATTATCAATTAATGCATCAACAGCTTCTTGAAGCATGCGTTTTTCGTTTTGAACGATAATGCTTGGTGCACCAAGATCCAAAAGACGTTTCAAACGGTTGTTCCGGTTGATTACACGACGATAAAGGTCATTTAAATCGGAAGTCGCAAAGCGGCCTCCATCTAATTGAACCATCGGACGAAGTTCAGGTGGAATAACAGGAAGCACATCTAAAATCATCCAATCAGGGTTGTTTCCTGAGTTACGGAATGACTCAACGACTTCAAGGCGTTTAATCGCACGAGTACGACGTTGACCTTGTGCCGTTTTTAACTCTTCTTTTAAAGAATCCGTTTCGCGCTCAAGGTCAATTTCTTGTAACAGACGTTTGATTGCTTCTGCTCCCATAGCCGCTTGGAATTTCTTGCCAAACTTATCACGGTAAGCGCGGTATTCTTTTTCAGATAAAAGCTGTTTCTTTTCAAGTGGTGTATCTGCAGGATCAATTACTACATAAGAAGCAAAGTAAATTACTTCTTCAAGTGAACGCGGTGACATATCTAAGATAAGTCCCATACGGCTCGGAATTCCTTTGAAATACCAAATGTGTGAAACTGGAGCAGCTAATTCAATATGCCCCATGCGCTCGCGGCGAACTTTTGAACGTGTAACTTCAACGCCACAACGATCACAGACAACACCTTTATAACGAACACGTTTGTATTTACCACAATGACATTCCCAATCCTTCGTAGGACCGAAAATACGTTCGCAGAACAAACCATCTTTTTCAGGTTTTAGTGTACGGTAATTGATTGTTTCTGGCTTTTTGACTTCTCCATAAGACCATGAGCGAATTTTATCGGGTGACGCTAATCCGATCTTCATATACTCAAAATTATTAACATCTATCAAGGAGCCTACCTCCCTTTTGTCTCGAGTTTCTGTACGGCTCTTCCTCGGTAATGGCTAAGCGAATAAATGGAGAACGGCCGGTTACAGCCGTTCGAATCCAATCGTTATTAATCAATTGTTCCAACCGGTGCTTCTTTATCTGCGATTGGTAGGATATTCAATGAATCCGCAGGCTGAAGATCTTCTTCTTCATCCAAATCGCGTAATTCAATTTCTTCATCATCAATCGTCAACATCTTAACGTCCATACCTAAACTTTGAAGCTCTTTGATTAGAACTTTAAATGATTCCGGCACACTTGGTTCCGGTACACTTTCGCCCTTAACAATTGCTTCATACGTTTTCACACGACCTACAACATCATCCGACTTAACTGTTAAGATTTCTTGTAATGTATGTGCAGCACCATATGCTTCTAGTGCCCATACTTCCATCTCACCAAAACGCTGTCCACCGAATTGTGCTTTACCACCCAGTGGTTGTTGAGTAACCAATGAGTAAGGTCCAGTTGAACGGGCATGCAATTTATCGTCAACCATGTGAGCAAGTTTGATCATGTACATAATCCCTACAGACACACGGTTATCGAACGCTTCCCCAGAACGACCATCATAGAGAATCGTCTTACCATCAAGTGGCATACCTGACTCTTCCATTGTTTCCAACACATCTTCTTCATTCGCTCCATCAAATACAGATGAAGCCATATGAATTCCAAGTGAACGAGAAGCCATTCCAAGATGCAATTCAAGCACCTGACCGATATTCATACGAGACGGTACACCCAGTGGGTTCAACATAATGTCGACTGGTGTGCCATCAGGCATAAATGGCATATCTTCTTCAGGTAAAATCCTTGAAATAACACCTTTGTTTCCGTGACGACCGGCCATTTTATCACCCACAGAAATTTTACGTTTCTGAACGATGTATGCGCGGACTAGCTGATTAACACCCGGTGGTAGTTCATCTCCATCTTCACGGTTGAAGATTTTAACGTCCAATACAATACCGCCAGCACCGTGAGGAACTCGCAACGATGTATCGCGAACTTCGCGTGCTTTTTCACCAAAAATAGCATGAAGAAGACGTTCTTCAGCAGTTAATTCAGTAACGCCTTTAGGTGTTACTTTACCAACTAGAATATCTCCATCTTTTACTTCAGCTCCGACACGGATAATTCCACGGTCATCCAAGTTACGTAATGCGTCTTCCCCTACGTTCGGAATATCGCGCGTAATTTCTTCTGGTCCAAGTTTTGTATCACGTGAATCAGATTCGTACTCTTCTATGTGGACAGATGTGTAAACATCGTCTTTCACTAAACGTTCACTCATGATGATCGCATCTTCGTAGTTAAAGCCGTCCCACGTCATGAAGGCTACCAATACGTTTCTTCCCAATGCCATCTCTCCGCGCTCCATTGAAGGTCCATCGGCTAGAATATCACGTTTAGAAATACGGTCTCCAACTTTAACGATTGGGCGTTGGTTATAACTTGTCCCTTGGTTCGAACGAACGAATTTCTGCAATCTGTAGACATCCAAGTCACCCTTAACTTCATTGCCATCCACAACTTCGATGCGGCGAACTGAAATTTCTTTTGCTTCCACAAACTCTACAATACCGTCATTTTTTGCCACCACAGCTGCACCAGAATCACGTGCCGCCAAATGTTCCATTCCAGTTCCTACAAAAGGAGCTTCCGGATTTAACAAAGGAACTGCTTGACGTTGCATGTTCGCTCCCATTAATGCTCGGTTGGAGTCATCGTTTTCTAGAAATGGAATACAAGCTGTTGCTACGGAAACGACCTGCTTCGGAGAAACATCCATATAGTCAATGCTGCCGCGTTTGTAAATTGTGTTTTCCCCGCGGAAACGTGCCACAATGCCTTCTTCAACAAATGATCCATCGTCATTTAATTTCGAGTTAGCTTGAGCGACTACATAGTTATCTTCTTCATCCGCAGTCAAGTAATCAATATGCTGTGTAACTAAGCCAGTTTCACCATCTACACGACGATAAGGAGTTTCAATGAAACCAAACTTATTCACTTTCGCAAATGTTGAAAGTGTATTGATCAATCCAATGTTCGGGCCCTCAGGCGTTTCAATTGGACACATACGGCCATAATGTGAATAGTGAACGTCACGCACTTCAAAACCTGCACGTTCACGCGTTAAACCACCGGGCCCAAGAGCCGATAGACGGCGTTTGTGTGTCAATTCAGCAAGTGGATTCGTTTGATCCATAAACTGAGAAAGCTGAGAACTACCGAAGAACTCTTTAATTGATGCAATAACCGGGCGGATATTGATCAATTGTTGAGGTACGATGGCTTGTGTATCGTTAATCGACATACGCTCACGCACGACGCGCTCCATACGAGACAAACCAATACGGAATTGGTTTTGTAAAAGCTCACCTACTGAACGCAAACGGCGGTTACCAAGATGATCAATGTCATCTGTGTTTCCAACACCGTAAAGAAGGTTAAAGAAGTAACTAATAGAAGAAATAATATCCGCTGGCGTTACATTTTTAATCTTATCTTCTATATAAGCATTACTAATCACGGTGATTTCTTTTTGATCTTCGTTGTTCGGCGCATAAATTTTAATCGACTGTAAAGTAACTTCACCTTCTAGAACGCCACCTACTTGAGAAACCGTATGGAAACCAACACCGTTTTCTAAGTTTGGAATTAAACGATCCAGTACACGACGATCAATTAATGTCCCTGCTTCAACTAAAATTTCACCTGTTTCAGGATCTGCCAATGTTTCGGCAATTGTTTGGTTGAAAAGACGGTTTTTAATATGGAGCTTTTTGTTCATTTTGTAGCGACCAACATTTGCTAAGTCATAGCGTTTTGGATCGAAAAAGCGTGAATATAGTAAGCTCTTCGCACTTTCAACCGTTGGTGGCTCACCAGGGCGCAAGCGTTCATAAATTTCAAGAAGCGCCTTTTCTGTGCTCTCTGTATTATCTTTTTCAAGTGTGTTTTGAAGGAATTCGTTATCTCCAAGCAAATCAATGATTTCTTGGTCTGATCCAAATCCAAGAGCTCTTAAAAGAACTGTTACTGGCAATTTACGTGTACGATCAATTCTGACATACACGACATCTTTCGCATCTGTTTCGTACTCCAACCATGCTCCACGGTTAGGTATAACAGTTGCTCCAAAGCCTTTTTTACCATTTTTATCTGTCTTGTCGTGGAAATAAACACTTGGCGAACGAACTAACTGGGAAACGATAACGCGTTCTGCGCCATTGATGACGAAAGTACCCGTTTCTGTCATTAATGGGAAATCTCCCATGAAGACATCCTGCTCTTTTACTTCGTCTGTTTCTTTGTTGTGCAGACGCACTTTAACACGCAAAGGTGCTGCGTAAGTAACGTCGCGCTCTTTCGATTCATCGACTGGATACTTCGGTTCCGCGAGACTGTAATCAACAAACTCGAGTGATAGATTCCCTGTGAAATCTTCAATCGGTGAAATATCTCGGAACATTTCGCGAAGCCCTTCTTCGAGAAACCATTCATAAGATGATGATTGAATTTCGATCAAGTTCGGAAGATCCAGCACTTCACTGATTCTCGAAAAACTTCTGCGTTGACGATGTTGACCGTACTGAACTAGTTGACCTACCAACTTATTCACCCCTCAATAAAACGATTATAGGTCTTTGCGATTTCTACAAAATAGTGTATGATATCGAAAAGACAAAAAGAAAACGAGGCTAAAATAGCTCATTTTCGGTTTACACGTGATTAGCTCTGTCGCCATGCCAAGCCCGAAAAAGGGCAAACGACCTCAAAATAATAAATTTTGCATTTCATTATAATAACACAGGCGTTTTGTCAAGTCAAACTTTTCTGGCTTCAAAAATAAAGTAACCTTTCTTCTTATCAACCACTCTTACTTCTCCGAAAAGTTCTTCTAATTTCACTTGTGTAGAAGGAGCACCTTGCTTTTTTTGAATAACTACCCACAATGATCCACCATCCATTAACTTTGCAGCTGCTTCTTCATAAAAACGGAAAATAGTTTCTTTTCCAGCCCTAATTGGCGGATTTGTTAGGATAGCTGAGAAATCATCAATTTCAACCGCAGCTAATCCGTCACTTTCATAAATCTGGACATTGGAGATCTCATTTTTTTCAACATTTGTTTTCGCTAGTTCAATAGCTCGTGTATTCACATCTATCATATGAACTTGTTTTTGAGGAAATGCTTTTGCGATTGCCATCCCGATCGGCCCGTAACCACAACCCACATCCAGCATAGGTCCATCAATATCAGCTTCTCTGAATGCCTCGATTAATAAACGCGAACCAAAATCGACTTCACTTTTGCTGAAAACTCCTGTATCGGTTTGGAATCGGAATTTTTCGCCGCGTAACACATCTGTCCACTCTCGAGGATTGCTTTTTATTTGAGGATTTTTAGAATAATAATGTTGAGACATATAACGTCCTCCTTGCATTCACCTTATTACGGACAATGTCCGCCCTGCAAATAAATTTAAAAAGAAGAAAAGCCCGTCGGTATACACTGACGAGCTTTCCTTTCTTTTTTATGAATTCATGAAATTACTTAACTTCTACTGAAGCGCCAACTTCTTCAAGTTTGCCCTTCATTTCTTCAGCGTCTTCTTTAGATACGCCTTCTTTGATTGCTTTAGGAGCTTCGTCTACAAGTGCTTTTGCTTCTTTAAGACCAAGACCAGTGATTTCGCGTACTGCTTTGATTACTTTGATTTTTGAATCGCCTGCAGAAGTAAGAATAACGTCAAATTCAGTTTGTTCTTCTTCAGCAGCAGCGCCAGCACCAGCAGCAGCAACAGGAGCAGCAGCAGTTACGCCGAACTCTTCTTCGATTGCTTTTACTAGGTCGTTTAGTTGAAGAACTGTCATTTCTTTGATTGCGTCTAAGATTTGTTCTTGTGTCATTATAGTTTCCTCCTATTGATAGGTAATATTTTTTGTCTTGCTTAGCCGGCTAACTTATTAAGCGCCTTGTTCTTCTTTTTGATCTGCAACTGCTTTTGTTGTAGCTGCAAAGTTGCGGATTGGAGCTTGTAGTACGCTGAGTAGCATAGATAGCAAGCCATCACGTGATGGAAGTTCTGCCAATGCTTTCATATCGTCAGCAGATGCGACTACACCTTCAATAACGCCCGCTTTGATTTCAAGCGCTTCATTCGCTTTAGCGAAGTTATTGATGATTCTTGCTGGTGCTACTACATCTTCGTTAGAAAATGCAATTGCGTTTGGTCCTGTAAAGTGTTCGTTGATTGCTTCAAGTCCGTGCATTTCAGTCGCACGACGAGTCATTGAGTTTTTGTAAACTTTAAACTCAACGCCTGCTTCACGAAGCTGTTTACGAAGTTCTGTTAATTGTGCAACGTTCAATCCACGGTAATCAACAACTACAACTGACGCTGCAGCATTGAATTTATCAGCGATTGTTTGCACGACAACTTTTTTCGTTTCAACTGCTTTGCTCATTTTGGCACCTCCTATAGATTTTTCATTTATACCGTCCATAAGAAAAGCCTCTGGTCCATTACAGACACAGAGGCATAAAATCAGCATCAAAAAGATGTTTACTGAATTCATCATGTCCTCGGCAGGGATAAATTAAGCGACTAGCGCCCCTACTGTCTGCGGTACAAATGGGTATTTCACAACTCCGCTAGTATAGCAGAGCAGAAATACGATGTCAATATATTATTTAGCAACTACTTTAGATGGATCCACTTTAACAGCAGGCCCCATTGTAGTAGTAACGTTTAATGATTTGATGTACGTACCTTTAGCAGAAGATGGCTTCGCTTTTAATACTACGTCATAGATCGCTTCTAAGTTTTCAGCAAGTTTGCTGTCATCAAAAGAAACTTTTCCGATTGGCGCATGGATAATACCTGTTTTGTCTGCACGGTATTCCACTTTACCCGCTTTGATTTCTTGAACAGCTTTCGTTACGTCAAAAGTAACTGTACCTGTTTTAGGGTTTGGCATTAAGCCTTTTGGTCCTAAAACGCGTCCAAGTTTACCAACTTCACCCATCATGTCAGGAGTTGCAACGATCACGTCGAAGTCAAACCATCCTTGTTGGATTTTTTGGATATATTCAGCGTCGCCTACGAAATCAGCACCAGCTGCTTCAGCTTCTTTAAGTTTTTCGCCTTTAGCAAAAACCAATACGCTTTGAGTTTTACCAGTTCCGTTTGGAAGTACTACTGCCCCACGGATTTGCTGGTCGTTCTTACGCGTGTCGATTCCTAGACGGAAAGCCACTTCCACTGTAGCGTCAAAGTTCACCGTGCTTGCTTTTTTCGCAAGTTCGATTGCTTCTTTCGCTTCGTATTGTTTTGAGCGGTCGATTAATTTTTGTGCGTCTTGCAATTTTTTGCCTGTTTTAGCCATTTTAAACGTCCTCCTTGTTGTGGTATAACGGAATGAACCTCCCACGATTAAAGGCTGCGCGGTTCATGATGAACTGCGCAACCCATCCAAAAACAACTACTAGAATTAGTCTTCGATTGTAATGCCCATACTGCGAGCAGTACCTTCAACCATCAACATTGCAGCTTCTACTGAAGCAGCATTTAGATCTGGCATTTTAGTTTCTGCTATTTCGCGAACTTTGTCGCGTTTCACAGTCGCTACTTTATTGCGGTTCGGTTCGCCTGAACCTGATTCAATACCGGCTGCTACTTTTAATAGAACAGCTGCGGGCGGAGTTTTCGTAATGAATGTAAATGAACGATCTTCAAATACTGAAATCTCAACTGGAATGATCAGTCCTGCTTGATCTGCCGTACGCGCGTTAAACTCTTTACAGAATCCCATGATGTTAACACCTGCTTGACCCAATGCTGGACCAACTGGTGGCGCTGGATTAGCTTTTGCTGCAGGTATCTGCAATTTTACAACTTTAACAACTTTTTTAGCCACGAAACACACCTCCTTAAGTCCGTGATGTGGTAATAGGGTTGCCCCTCCCACTCAATATCTGTCTGTCAACGATGTTGATAGAATTAGCTAAATTGTACAGAGTGTCCTATGACAGTCTGACCTTTGAAATAATACCATTAATAATTCAGAATAGCAAGGGACTTTTATACTTTTTGAACTTGCTCGAAATCCAGTTCCATTTTGGTTTCGCGACCAAAGATGTCAATCGCTACTTTTACTTTGCCTTTTGTATCATCAATTTCCTCGACTTTTCCTTGGAAATTAGCAAATGGCCCTTCCATTACTTCAACTGTATCCGCAACCGCAAAGTCAATGTCCACTTTGCGTTCTGTCATACCCATTTGTTTCAAGATAAATTCAACTTCTTCATCTAATAACGGCGTTGGTTTTGCTCCTCCACCCGATGAACCGATAAATCCTGTAACACCCGGTGTATTTCTGACTACATACCAAGATTCATCTGTCATGATCAATTCAACCAAAACATATCCCGGGAAGGTCTTACGCATTACTGTACGCTTTTTACCATCTTTAAAATCTGTTTCTTGTTCTTCGGGAATGATGACGCGAAAGATCAGATCTTCCATACCCATTGTTTCGACACGCTTTTCTAAATTTGCTTTAACTTTGTTTTCATACCCGGAATACGTGTGGACTACATACCAATTTTTCTCCATAATCGTGCGGACTAAACGTCCATCCCTCCTTTTTAACCAAATGAAAAAACCCGTTCTCATAGAATGACGGGCTATTTTTTATGCGTTATTCTTATCGAACAACTTATAATGCTACGAACCAACGGAATAATTCCGAGATGCCTGCATCGACTATTGTGAAAAAGAGAGCCATAAAAATACAAGTAGAAAGAACAACGATTGTATAACGAGTTAGTTCTTTTCGTTTCGGCCAGCTTACTTTCCGCATTTCCGAAACGACATTTTTAAAGAAACCGCTAATGTTACCCATTATTTTAAAAACCTCCGAATTTCAAAATCACTCTATATCGCCCGGCATTCAGTTAAATTCATATCGTTTGTTTATGCACGGTATGCTCATTGCAATGAGCACAGAATTTTTTGAGTTCCAAACGTGTGCTAGCTTCTGCTTTCGCAGGAACCGTATAATTACGAGATGCACATTTTGAGCAGCTTAATACAATTTTTTTGACCACAGTATCACCTTATTTATATTTAAAGCTTTTTCAAGGTTATCACCTTAAAACAGCCCTGTCAACCGCACTTCAGGAGCTTGGCATCTCATTGATCTGTAAGTGACGCTCAAGTTTTCTCTTGACTCGCTGTAATGCGTTATCAATTGATTTTACATGGCGTTCAAGCTTTTCTGAAATTTCTTGATAAGATTGACCATCTAAATAAAGGGCTAACACTTCACGTTCCAGTTCACTTAGTACTTCTCCCATTTTTTCTTCCATATACTGAAACTCTTCGTTATGAATGACCAAATCTTCCGGATCGTCTACGCCATTGCCCGTCAGTACATCCATTAAAGTCCGGTCAGACTCTTCATCGTAAATTGGCTTGTCCAACGAGATATACGAATTTAACGGAATATGCTTCTGTCGAGTTGCTGTTTTAATAGCGGTGATGATTTGACGAATAATACATAATTCCGCAAATGCACGAAACGAAGATAATTTATCACTTTTAAAATCTCGAATCGCCTTGTATAAACCAATCATGCCTTCTTGAATAATGTCTTCTTTGTCAGCGCCGATCAGAAAATACGAGCGGGCTTTCATTCGAACAAAAGGACGGAACTTTGTAATCAAAAAATCCAGTGCTTCCGTATTTCCACTGTGGACTAAACTGACAAGTTCCTCATCTGTCATACCGGTGAATCGTTGGGGCTGAACTTGATCATGATTTTCCACGGGTGATCCCTCCGATTGCGTGAGCCTCGATATCTTCAGTATACAGGAAGAAAAAAATGAGCGTCAACCGTTCATTTCAAGCCTCTTCGCCATTTTTCGAAAATTTCCGCTACTTCTCCAGACAGCGGTATCTTTGAAATCCCGCGCTGCTCCTGGATTTCTTTTACTTTTTTAGTGATGTTCTCCTGTATTTCAGTCGTTTCAATTTCTAGTTCTCTTGCTGAAATTCGTAGAGCTCCTTTACCAAAAATAACCCATTGCTCTGTTAAATCCGAAGTTGCTACATAAACTTGGTCGCGGCGAGTATGCAAGCTTGTCGCCAATTTTTCGATCCGTTCATCTGCCGTTTCACTTTCTTTTGTGTAAATGACTTCAACATCGTGGTGCAGATTTTTGGCTTCAATTCCCGGAACAAGGTGAGCGTCAAAAACGATGATAACACGCCATCCCTTATAGCTCCGGTATTCAGCCATCCGCTCTATAAGACGATCTCTAGCATTCGCCAATTTATCTTTTTTCAGTTCCTGCAGTTCGACCCAGTCCCCAATGATATTGTATCCATCAACCAGCAGAATATTCATGGCATTAATCCAATGGATTGCGCTTTCTATAAACTTCGTACATCAACAAGCTTGCTGCTACTGACGCATTAAGCGACGTGACATGACCTACCATAGGCAATTGATAAAGAAAATCACATTTTTCACGCAAAATCCGACTCATGCCTTTGCCTTCGCTGCCAATAATAACGGCTAGTGGCAAAGATGCATCCATTTTTCGGTAATCAACCGACTCTTTTGCATCAGTACCGGCAATCCATACCCCGCGCTTTTTTAGTTCATCTACAGTTTGTGACAAGTTATTAATGCGCACGACTGGCACATGCTCAATCGCGCCCGTTGAAGCTTTTGCCACAACCCCAGTCAAACCAACTGCACGACGCTTTGGAATAATCAAACCATGAACGCCAATTGCATCCGCTGTTCTCATGATAGAACCCAAATTATGTGGATCTTCTAACTCATCTAAGATCAAGAAAAATGGATCTTCACTCTTTGCCGAAGCTGCTGCAAACAAATCATCCAAACTTGCGTAATTATAAGCAGCTACTGCTGCCGCGATTCCTTGATGATTAGTATCCGTCAAACCGTCAATTTTTTTCTTTGGAACTGACTGGACAATGACGCCTCTGTCTTTTGCCAACTGCAATAATTCAGTAATACCTTTTTTCTGGACACCTTCAGCAATCCAGATTTTATTAATATCCCGGTCTGCTCGTAACGCTTCGAGTACGGGGTTCTTACCGCCAATTATTTCCGGTGCCAACTCTTCTTCAGTCATTTCAATCCGCCTCCCAGCTCTTCAATGATCTCAATCGCATAGGAAATGATTTCGTCCACACGCGCTTGTTCTTCTTTTAAATACAACCAGCCCAGTACCGCTTCAAAAGCGGTACTGAAATTATAAGTTTGTACGTCGGTATTCTTTGGTACGGACCCAGACTTGGCGTTGCGTCCTCTTCTCATGATTGCCAATTCGGCTTCTGTTAAAAACCCTTCTTCTGTCAACCTCTTTAACACTACTGCTTGCGCTTTAGCAGAAACGAAAGTAGTTGATTGGCGATGCAAAATATTCGGTTTTGAACGGCCAGAGCGTAATAAATGCTCACGTACTGCTTGCTCATAGACCGCATCTCCCATATAGGCAAGTGCAAGTGCATTGAGTTGATCTACATCGTTTTTTCGTAAAATAGTCAATTTATTGCCCCTCGTTTCCAGCGTGTCCCTTGCGCTGTATCTTCTAAAATGATATTTTTTTCTTTGAATAAATCACGGATTTCATCTGCCCGTGCAAAGTCACGATTTTTACGCGCTTCAATGCGTTCGATCATCAAAGCTTCTACTTCTTCGTCTAGCAGTTCTTTTTTCTGACTGAACGGTAAGCCTAAAACACCAGCCAACTCATCAAACACCGCGAGGAATGTTTCCAAAACCGTTGTTGCTGTTTGTTTTTCCAATAAATACGTATTAGATAAGCGAGATAAGTCGAAAAGACTAGAAATCGCATTTGCTGTATTAAAGTCATCATCCATTGTTTCAATAAACGCCGCTTTAATCGTGTCGATTTTGTTAATCCAACTATCTGAATGGTCGCCGAGGTCAGCAGACACACTCAATCGGTGATTTAAGTTAGCATAAGCTGTACGCAGTCGCTCTAGTCCAGCAACTGCATCTTCTACTAATTGCTGCGAGTAGTTGATTGGGTGACGGTAATGAACCGACAACATAAAGAAACGTAGCACTTGTGGGTCCATCTCTTTTAATATATCGGTTACCAACACAAAATTATTCAGCGACTTCGACATTTTTTCATTATCAATATTGATATACCCGTTGTGCATCCAATAACGCGCAAATGGCTTGCCAGTGAACGCTTCAGATTGAGCAATTTCATTTTCGTGATGCGGGAACGTTAAATCTTGTCCGCCTGCGTGAATATCAATCGTATCACCCAAATGTTCGCGCGCCATTACCGAGCACTCGATGTGCCAACCCGGACGCCCTTTCCCCCATGGACTATCCCATGAAATTTCTTTTGGTTTTGCCGCTTTCCATAGTACGAAATCTAGCTCATCTTCTTTTTTATCACCTGTTTCAATACGAGCACCAATCTTCAATTCATCAACTGATTGATGAGACAACTTGCCGTAACCATCAAATTTTCGCGTACGGTAGTAAACATCTCCTTGTGACTCGTAAGCGTAATCTTTTTCAATTAGCGCTTGAATAAACTCAATAATTTGCGCCATATGATCTGTTACGCGCGGGTGCACATCTGCCTCCGTACAACCAAGTGCTTTCGTATCTTCAAAGTAAGCGGCGATAAAACGCTCCGCAATCTCTGGTACTTCTTGACCCAGCTCATTAGCCGCTTTGATCAATTTATCGTCAACATCTGTAAAATTGGATACGTACTTCACATTATAACCGCGGTATTCTAAATGACGACGAACGGTGTCATAAACGATAACCGGACGCGCGTTACCAATGTGAATATAATTATAAACAGTCGGTCCGCAGACATACATTTTCACTTTACCCTCTTCTAATGGAACAAAGGTTTCTTTTTGTCTGGATAATGAATTAAAAATTTGGATTGTCATAAACGACGCCCTTCTTCCTGTGTTACTTGTTTTAGTTGTTCGATTTCCTGTTGCAATTTAGCAATTTTTACTTCCATCCCATCACATTTATCCATAACAGGGTCTGGCATATGTTGATGGTTTAAATCTTGTTTTACTTTCATACCATTTTGAATGACCACTTTGCCTGGAATTCCGACTACCGTAGAATTCATCGGGACATTTTTTAAAACGACCGATCCGGCTCCGACTTTGGAATTAGCACCAATAATAATAGAACCTAACACTTTGGCGCCTGTCGCAACTAAAACATTATCTTCTAATGTCGGATGACGTTTACCACGTTCTTTACCCGTACCACCTAATGTGACACCTTGATACAAAGTAACATTATCACCGATTTCACAAGTTTCTCCAATAACAACACCCATACCATGGTCAATAAAGAACCTGCGGCCAATAACGGCACCTGGATGAATTTCGATGCCTGTAAAAAAGCGGCTAATTTGCGAGATCACACGGGCAATAAAAAACAATTTATTCTTAAAAAAGAAATGTGCTAGTCGATGTGCCCAAATGGCATGGAGACCGGAATAAGTTAACATAACTTCCCAATAATTACGCGCTGCCGGGTCTTGTTCAAAAATGACATCCACATCATCTTTCAATAACTTAAACATTTGTCTCGCTTCCTTTCTGATCCAAAATAAAAAGCGCCCCTGTCATATACATGACAGAGACGCTTAGTTGCGCGGTTCCACTCTGATTAAAAGAACAGCTCGTCCTTTTCTCTCGAAAGCCTATAACGCAGGCAAAACGTCTGGTCTACTTGATTCGACTCAGCACTCGGAGAGGCATTTCGATGCGGCAGCGGCCCGGATCCCTTTCAGCCGATGAGGATCTTCTCTTGAGAGCTTGCTGCATGTACTTCTTCTCGTCAACGTTTTATAGATGGTAAATCTATTTTACACCGTCAGCCTAATAAGTCAATGTTAGGCACCTGCATATTGTGAAACACGGGCGATAGCTTTGTCTTTGCCTAATAAAGAAATAGAGTCTGGCAATTCAGGTCCGTGCATTTGTCCGGTGATCACTACACGAATCGGCATGAATAGGTTTTTGCCCTTATGCCCTGTTGCTTTTTGAACGGCTTTGATTACTGCTTTGATTTCAGCTGGCTCAAAATTTTCAAGTGCTGCTAGCTGTTCTTTAAAAGCCGCCATCACTTCTGGCACTTGCTCAGCAGCCAAAATTTCTTTCTCCGCTTCGCCATACGTCAATTCGTCAGTGAAAAACTGTTCAGACAGCTCAGTGATTTCTGCACCATAGCTCATTTGATCGTGGTACAAAGCAACTAGCTTATTAGCCCATTCTTTTTGCTCAGCCGTCATTTCTTCTGGCAGTTTGCCTGCTTTTTGCAAATGCGGTAGAGACAATTTCACGACTTCTTCAAGCGGCAATTGCTTGATGTATTGGTTGTTCATCCACATTAATTTCTGTTTATCAAACATTGATGGTGATTTAGATAAGCGCTCCACATCAAAGATTCGAATAAATTCTTCTTTCGAGAAAATCTCTTCTTCACCTTCTGGAGACCAACCAAGTAGCCCAAAGAAATTAAATAAGGCTTCTGGAATGTACCCTAAATCTTTGTACTGTGAAATAAACTGCAAGATCGACTCGTCACGCTTCGATAATTTCTTGCGGTCTTCGTTGATGATTAACGTCATATGACCATAACTCGGGTAGTCCCAGCCAAATGCATCGTAAATCATCATTTGTCTTGGTGTGTTCGACAAATGCTCTTCGCCTCGGAAGACATGTGAGATTTTCATCAAATAATCATCGATAACAACCGCAAAGTTATACGTAGGAATACCGTTCGTTTTAACCATAACCCAGTCGCCAACATCTTTTGACTCAAATGAAATTTGCCCACGCACTAAGTCATTAAACTCATACGTAGTGTTAGCCGGAACTTTTGCACGAAGAGTGAATGTTTTTCCTGCTGTTTCTTTTTCAGCAACTTCTTCGGCTGTTAAATTGCGACAAGTGCCACTGTATTGTGGTGCTGCAATACCAGATGCTTTTTGTGCATCGCGTTCTGTTTCCAACTCTTCAGGCGTACAGAAACATTTATAAGCCAATCCTTTTTCAAGCATTTTCTCAGAATGCTCTTGATACGTATCCAACCGTTCCATTTGACGGTAAGGACCATATTCTCCGCCAATATCAATTGATTCATCGTGTTCAATACCTAACCATTTTAAATTATCCAACTGCGACATGATCCCGGTTTCAATGTTACGAGCCGTATCTGTATCTTCAATACGGATAATGAATTTACCATTATTGTGGCGTGCAAATAAATAGTTAAATAGAGCTGTACGGGCGCCTCCAATATGCAGGTGACCTGTAGGACTCGGTGCATAACGTACGCGTACTTCTTGTGTCATTTAATTTCCTCCTAAAATGTCTTATCCTTCTGCTATTCTATCACTCCGGGACATCAAGTGAAACCGGACGTTTTGTTAACAAAATCACTGCTAATGAAGCAATTCCTTCTTCACGTCCAGTAAATCCAAGATGCTCTGAAGTCGTCGCTTTGACGTTTACCTGCGAAACATCAGCTTCTAATAAGGTCGCAATCGATTCACGCATTTGCTCAATGTAAGGGGCCAGTTTCGGCTTTTGCGCAATAACTGTGCAATCAATATTGCCGAGTTCATAGCCTTGTTCTTTCACATATCCCCAAATATGCGTTAACAGTTTGCGGGAATCAGCATCTTTAAATTCTGGATCTGTGTCTGGGAAATGCTTGCCAATGTCGCCTCCACCTATCGCGCCAAGTGCTGCATCTGTGATGGTATGCAATAAAACATCCGCATCTGAATGACCAAGCAATCCTTTGTGATGTTCAATTTCAATACCCCCCAAAATAAATGGGCGTCCTTCAACTAATTGATGCACGTCATAACCTTGTCCAATTCGAATCATTTTTGTTCCTCCTGTAAGCGACTTTCCAGAATAGCTTTTCCATAAATCAAATCATCTGGCGTCGTCATTTTAATATTTTCGTATGTACTTTCAACAATCGCTACGGGTTGGTTTAAACGCTCAACAAGCATCGCCTCGTCAGTTCCCATAAATCCATCCTTGTGGGCTATGCGTGCTGCTTCTAAGATCAACGAGTAGCGGAATGCCTGCGGTGTTTGAATCATCCATAATTGATTGCGGTCAACTGTTTCTGTGATTACACCGTTTTCGGCTTTCTTGATCGTATCTTTTACCGGTACAGCAGCAATAGCCGCTCCTGATTGTTGGGCCGTTTCTGCTAATTGTGCAATTACTTTTTGATCGATAAAAGGTCGTGCTGCATCGTGAACCAAAACAACGCCACAAGGTGGAATCACTTCAAGACAGGCTCTAACGCTATCTTGCCGTTCTACTCCCCCTGTAGCGTAACCTTGTACTTTTGTCAGATTGTAGCGTTTTACATAGTCCTCTATCAATTCCTGCTCCTGCTCTTTGACCGCCAGCCAAATAGCATCACAATTGGGATCTTGCTGAAAAACGTCTAACGTATAAAGAAAAATGGGCTTGCCAAAAAGTTCGAGTAGTAATTTATTTTTATCAGCTTTCATTCGTTTCCCACTGCCAGCAGCAGGTAAGACCACTGTATAATTCATCGAAAACATCCTTATCTTTATGTTGCACGTTATTTGCCTTCACGCGGTTTGGCGAAAATCATTCGTCCTGCAGAAGTCTGCAATACACTCGTTACTGTCACATTGATCGCCTGACCAATAAATCCTTTGCCGCCTTCAATGACAATCATTGTCCCATCATCTAAATAAGCAACACCTTGATTTTGCTCTTTGCCGTCTTTAATAACCACGACGTGCATATCTTCTCCTGGAATCACGACAGGTTTTACAGCATTAGCTAAATCATTAATATTCAAAACAGGAACATTATGAAGTTCACACACTTTATTGAGGTTAAAATCGTTGGTCACGACTTTGCCGCCCATTTTCTTCGCAGCGCGCATCAATTTTAAATCGACTTCGCTCACTTCGTCAAAACTTTCTTCCGTGATCATAATCGCATCGACACGTTCGCTTTGAAGCCGTTTTAAAATATCCAACCCACGTCTGCCTCGCGTACGTTTTAAAGTATCGGAAGAATCGGCAATATGTTGCAACTCAGACAGCACAAATTGCGGCACAACAAACGTACCTTCCATAAAACCGGTTGCTGAGATATCGGCAATCCGACCATCGATGATGACACTCGTATCAAGCAATTTATAAGAAACTTTTTCAACAGGCTCTTCTGGCTCTGGCTTTTTCGCTGGTGCAAATCTAGCCGGCGTCAACATAGACAACATCTCTTCACGTTTTTTAAATCCTACCTGGAAACCTAAATAGCCAAGTACTACAGAAAGCACTAAAGGTGCCACTGTCGCAACTAGAAGAATATCAACCGTACTCAGTGCAAAGCCCACTAGGAAAGCTACTACAAGACCAATGACCATTCCTATCGTCCCGAATAACAGATCCGGTGTTGGAGTACGTAGCAATTTCTCTTCCATCCATTTCATAAAATTGATTAGCGAATCGACAAATAATAAAGACAGCAAGAAAAAAACAAGAGCCCCCACAATTGCCGCTACGTAAGGGTTGCTGATCCACGGATTGTCGAGAAGGGGAATAAGTTCAAATGCAGATGGCAATAATAAAATTCCGATTGTCGCACCAATAAGTAAAAACATAATTTGAATAATAGGTCTTAGCATAAGCTCCACCTCCTTTTTTTAATTATACACATTTTAAAACGAGAACGCTCCAATGACACCTGTTTAGAAATAAAAGGAGGCAAAATCGCCTCCTTACTGTGGAAAAATTTCTTTTAATGCATCGTTAACACTTTCTACACCGACTACGCGAATTCCTTCTGGATAATCCCAACCACCTAAATTAGATGCTGGAATAATCGCACGCTTAAAGCCTAGTTTTGCTGCTTCTTGAACGCGCTGCTCAATACGCGATACGCGTCTAACTTCACCAGTCAATCCGACCTCTCCAATAATACAATCATAAACGTTTGGCGCTTTGTCTCGGAAACTTGAAACAATACTTGCTAATACAGCCAAATCAATCGCTGGTTCGTCAAGCTTTACGCCACCCGCAACTTTAATGTACGCGTCTTGCGCTTGCAAAAGCATACCAACGCGCTTTTCTAGAACTGCCATCAATAAGGTCACTCGATTGACGTCAATTCCCGTTGCCATCCGTTTCGGATAATTAAAACTTGAAGGAGTCACCAATGCTTGAATTTCAACTAAAATCGGCCGTGTTCCTTCCATTGAAGCGACGACTGTTGAGCCTGCCGAACCACTCGACCGCTCTTGTAAAAATAGTTCTGATGGATTCAACACTTCTTTTAATCCACTTTGAAGCATTTCAAAAATCGCGATTTCATTTGTTGAACCAAAACGGTTTTTCACACTGCGTAAAATGCGGTATGTGTGGTGGCGTTCGCCTTCAAAATACAACACCGTATCTACCATATGTTCCAAAATCCGAGGTCCTGCAATTTGCCCTTCTTTGGTTACGTGTCCCACTAGAAAAATGGCAATATTTTTTGTTTTAGCGATTCGCATTAATTCTGCCGTACTTTCTCTTACTTGCGTCACACTACCCGGTGCAGAGGTGACTTCGGGGTGGTGAACAGTCTGAATTGAATCAATAATAACAAAATCAGGTGCTACATCTTCAATCGTGTGATGAATCAATTCAAGATTTGTTTCAGCGTAGATAAACAACTCAGAAGATGACGCATCTAAACGCTCTGCACGCAATTTAGTTTGTCTAATCGATTCTTCTCCGGAAATATATAATACCCGGTTCCCACTATTTGCAAGCATCGCAGAAACTTGCAACAGCAACGTTGATTTCCCGATACCGGGATCTCCTCCAATAAGTACCAGTGATCCAGGTACAATTCCACCACCCAGCACACGGTTTAATTCGCTGAGCTCTGTTTCTACTCGTGGTTCATCTTGCGTTTCAATGGCATTAATCGGTATCGCTTTTTGAGGAACCGCCGCACTATGTTGAAAAGCACCACGCGTCCCTTTAGGAGCAGCCACTTCTACTTCTTCAGTCATCGTATTCCATGCTGCACAGCCCGGACATTTCCCCATCCATCTAGCCGATTCATAGCCACACGACTGACAAATGAATTTCGTCTTTTTCTTAGCCATGTGTACCTCCTTAAATAGAAAAACCGCTCGCCGGAAAGTGACTCCGGAGAGCGGAATGTTCTTATTGTTTTTCTATTGCTACTTCTTTTTCTTTTTCAGACTCACTTGTACGAACGACAAATTCATCACCTTCTACATCAAAAATCATTTTTTGACCTGACAGAGCCGTGCCTTTTAATAGCTCTTCTGACAAACGATCTTCTACGTGTTTTTGAAGTGAACGACGCAGTGGACGAGCTCCATACTCTGGGTCATATCCTTCTTTCGCCACTTTTTCAAGCGCTGCTTCTGTTAACTCCAAATCGATATCCTGCTCTTTCAAGCGATCGACCAATTGTTTTGTCATCAACGTCACAATCTCTCTCAAGTTTTCTTTTTCAAGAGAATGGAAGACGATCATGTCATCTACACGGTTTAAGAACTCTGGGCGGAATGCTTTTTTCAATTCAGCAAGCATTTTCCCTTTCATGTCCTTATAATCCGTTTTTGCATCATCTAAATTAAAGCCAACGTATTTATTGTATTTTAGCTCTTCTGCCCCGACGTTTGAAGTCATAATAATGACCGTATTACGGAAATCGACTCTGCGACCTTTTGAATCCGTCAATCGACCATCTTCAAGAACTTGTAATAGAATGTTGAAGACATCTGGATGAGCTTTTTCAATTTCATCAAGCAGGACGACTGAATAAGGCTTTCTGCGAACTTTCTCCGTCAACTGTCCGCCTTCTTCATAACCCACATAACCTGGAGGCGAACCGACTAGACGAGAAGTCGAATGTCTTTCCATGTATTCAGACATGTCGATACGAATCATCGCTTCTTCATCGCCAAACATAGACTCAGCTAGGGCACGTGCTAATTCCGTTTTACCAACACCGGTTGGTCCAAGAAAAATGAACGATCCAATTGGACGTTTCGGATCTTTCAATCCTGCACGGGCACGTCGGATAGCTTTTGAAATAGACGTCACGGCTTCATTTTGGCCGATTACACGGTTGTGAAGAATAGACTCCAAGTTCAACAACTTATCCGATTCTGTTTGTGCCAATTTTGATACAGGAATACCGGTCCACATAGACACGACTTTCGCAATATCTTCTACTGTCACTTCAGACTCTTCTTTGCCTTGTTTTTCTTTCCATTCTTTTTTCGTTTTATCTAATTGGTTTTGCAATTTCTGTTCAGCGTCACGAAGCGAAGCCGCTTTTTCAAACTCTTGGCTTTGGACTGCTTCGTTCTTCTCAGAACGTGCAGCTTCTAATCGAGATTCCAACTCTTTTAAATCTGGTGGAGTCGTATACGAGCGAAGTCTTACTTTCGATCCAGCCTCATCAATCAAGTCAATCGCCTTATCCGGCAAGAAACGATCCGAAATGTAGCGATCCGACATCTTAGCTGCTGCTTCAATTGCTTCATCGGTAATTTTCACACGGTGATGCGCTTCATAACGATCACGCAAGCCACGGATAATTTGAATGGATTCTTCTACTGAAGGCTCATCTACTTGAATTGGCTGGAAACGACGCTCAAGAGCTGCGTCTTTTTCAATGTATTTGCGGTACTCATCTAACGTTGTCGCACCAATACACTGAAGTTCCCCGCGTGATAGTGACGGTTTTAAAATATTAGATGCATCAATTGCACCTTCTGCACCGCCAGCACCGATTAATGTATGAAGCTCATCGATAAACAGAATCACATTGCCTGCTTGACGAATTTCATCCATCACTTTTTTCAATCGATCTTCAAATTCACCACGGTATTTTGTTCCAGCAACTACTGTCCCCATATCCAAAACCATAACGCGCTTGTCGCGCAACGTTTCTGGAATTTCGTTGTTAACGATTTGCTGAGCCAATCCTTCAGCAATCGCTGTTTTACCAACACCAGGCTCACCAATTAACACCGGGTTGTTTTTTGTTCTACGGCTCAACACTTCAATGACACGTGTAATCTCATCACTTCTGCCGATTACAGGGTCCAATCCACCTTCACGAGCGACTTGCGTTAAATCACGAGCTAAGCCATCTAAAGTTGGTGTGTTTGCCGAAGCATTCGGACTCGTACCTGTTGATGCCTGCTCATTGCTCCCTAGAAGCTGCAACACTTGCTGGCGCGCCTTATTCAAGCTAACACCTGCATTTCCTAACACACGAGCCGCAACGCCTTCTCCTTCACGAATAAGCGCTAACAGTAAATGCTCTGTACCTATATAAGAATGGCCCAATTTACGGGACTCATCAACTGACAACTCAATCACTTTTTTTGCTCTTGGCGTGTAATGAACGATTGGACCAACGTCTTTTTCGCCAACACCCACTAATTCTTTAACACCTTCTTCGATCAACTGTGTGTTCACTTCAATCGCTTCTAGAGCTTTTGCGGCAATACCGCCACCTTCACGAATCAAACCGAGAAGAATATGCTCTGTACCGATTGATTCATGTTTCATGCGAATGGCCTCTTCTTGAGCTAATTGAAGAACTTTTTGTGCGCGTTGTGTAAATCGATTAAACATCATGCAAGATCCTCTCCTTCACTATTCATATCTATTTTATTCAATCGCTCCCGGAACAACTTCGCCCGAGCAAAGTCACGTTCTTTCGGTTGCAGTGGCTTGTCTGCATATTGCTGCAAAAATGCCGGCTGCATAAAAATCATTAATTCATTCAAAATCGACATATTCATATTTTGAATCATCTTTAAATCAATACCCAATCGAACATCTGACAGACAAGTCGCAGCTTCTTCCGTCGTCAGCAGTCTCGAATGGGTAAGAACACCAAGCGAACGATACACCCGGTCCTCTAACATTAAAGGTGAGTTTAACAATATGGCTTCACGTGCTTTACGTTCTTGCTGGATAATCTGTTCTGTCATATTCTCCAAATCTTGAAGAATTTCATATTCTGATTTACCAAGCGTTAATTGATTGGATATTTGATAAACATTTCCTAACGCCTCGCTACCTTCTCCATAAATACCACGTACTACCATACCAAGCCTTGAGATCGCGGGAATAATCCGTTGAATCTGATGAGACATAGTCAAAGCCGGTAAATGAAGCATAACCGAAGCTCTCATTCCAGTGCCAACATTGGTCGGACAGCTAGTCAGATACCCATACTTCTCATGAAAAGCATAAGACAAATTCTTTTCTAATAACGTATCTAGTTCACTTGCTATTTGATAAGCTTTTTGAAGCTGAAATCCAGATTGCAAGCTTTGAATCCGCAAATGATCTTCTTCATTTACCATAATACTCAACTCTTCGTTTTCAGACAATAAAACAGAGCCCGGGTGATAGCTATTCATAAGGTAAGGACTAATTAAATGTTTTTCTACAAGTACTTCTTTTTGTAATTGGGCAAGTTCGTCAATATTGATATGGCTAAAAGTATAATCTAACTCACTACCTTTATCTAATAATACAGAGGAAATTTCTTTATCCACTTTAAGTGCTTCGTCTTCTGTAAAGGCATACGGGAACTTAAAATCATTCAAATTTCTAGCTAATCTAATTCTTGTACTCATTGCAATATCTACATTGCTACCATCATTGGCCATCCAGCTGCTTGCCCGAGGTTGGAGAAACCGTTCAACTGCCATCTGGTGAACCCCCCTCAAGCGTTACGTTTAATCGTTTTACCTCGTCTCTTAATCTTGCAGCTTCTTCAAATTCTTCTTCTTGAATTGATACCTGCATTTGCTTTCGAAGTTTTTCAATCTCTTTTTTAATTTTTAACGTTGATCCGTAAGAAGCGGGTATTTTTCCCGTATGTTCTGTATTGCCATTATGAAATCGCTTGAATATTTCATTGAGTTGTGACGAAAATGTATCATAACAGGAAGCACATCCAAATTTTCCAAGCTTTAGAAAATGTGAAAAAGTAAAGCCACAAGAAGGACAAATAGCCACTTCTTTTTTTGGCCTGCTAATAGTCGCTTGCGAATTAGGGAACCAATTCGATAATAGTTGGTGAATAGCTAATGGATCCTGTTCAAAAGCAATATTGATACTATGATTTTCAGCAGCACAGATATGACATAACTGAAGCTCCATCACCTGTCCTAGCTGCTGTTTTTTCACTATTACTGATGCAGAACGTTCTCCGCACTGAGTACAAATCATCTTTTCACCTCTTTAAGTGTTCGATTCATATTTAATTGTAAAAAGCATCGCTATAAGAATCCGTGCACGGACTTCATCACGTATCGGAAGAGCCAACAGAAGAGTTGAACGATCTACTGCGCTTAGAATTAGTTTTGCCTCTCGTTTAGAAACAATCTCTTCATCCAGTAGCCTAAAAACAATGTCTTCTGCCATTACTTGAGTAGCTCCATGTTCCAACCTCTGTATTACTTCTGCAATTACGTCTGATTTTTGATGAAGTCTAATTCTCTTAATACGAATATATCCACCGCCGCCACGCTTACTTTCTACTAAATATCCACGATCAACAGTGAATCGAGTATTAATGACATAATTTATTTGAGAAGGAACACATTGAAATTTTTCAGCAACTTCACTGCGTTTAATTTCAATATGATCTCTCTCGCTTAATTCGATAACTTGTCTTAAATAACCTTCAATTACATCCGAAATGTTTCGCACCGTCTTCACCTCTTTAATACATAATATGATGAAATTGACTTTGACTATATTTGACTTAATTATACACCAAGCTTTTTAGAGATATCAAATAGTAAGTATCGAAAGGATTACTCACACCGATTGTAAACTTAAGTTCGACAACTAAAAAAGCCATTCGTAGTAAATTCACTATGTATTTTCCGACCAAAGAAAAATGGAGGAGCGATCACGGATGAACCGGTGATGGAAGCCTACCCCCTACCTGTGGCGCAAATTGCCAAACGTCTGAATCGCTTCCTGTAGCCAATTACAATGTCATCAATTTCCTGAAACCGAGCCACTCAACCCGCGATTATTAAACCTAGTCACAAAAACAAGAAACTCTGTGGTCGCCTTTTAGTTGCTTTACCGAAGTAATAAAAAATTTTATATCAAAAACTTGGTAGCTCAGAACTGAACACTAGACGTCACTCTAGGCCACGCAGAGATGATTCCATTCGCACGCTCTAGCGCATGTTCAAAAGGCGATTTCTTGATGTTGCCGCACTGCCAATGCAAGGGAAACGAAAGCTCAACGGCTACCAGGAACACCGATGCAATAGGCGTTCCAACGGCATATTTCTGAAAGAAAAGCCAATTATCCTTCGTTCCAAAAAAAGTTCGAGCATATCCGAGGCAACACCATTGCAGGTGCTCCCCACAAAAGTGCAGTAATCACACGGGTTGAAAGACTGACGAAAGTGATCATCACCTTGGTACCTGCAGGACGTAAGCCGTGAGGTACTAAATCCCCGTTGAATAAATGGTTTCAAAGAGTTCCAAGAAATTTGTTTAATTCCATCAAGTTTGATTGTGGCAAGGAATTTTCCAATTGGAACCATAGTGCGACCGGTACGACATATCGATTTATTTTGCGGATATTGGCCCACCTTCCCAGCGCGCCTTGAATGAACATTCCAATGAACTCCTTTGTAAAGATGGATTGCAGGCAGATGGATTAATCATTTCTACGATGACTGACTAACGGAATCATTTTTTTAAAAACCCTTGAAGCAATTCAGCTTCAAGACTCTTTACTCACTGTTCTATTTCGAAATATCAGCTACATTTCTTATTGAAGTACTATCAGTAGACCCAATGAAGGTGAAGGCATCATTCTTTATTTTCTTCAATAAACATACTTAACTTATCAACTACCATTTTTTATCGCGCTCTAATTTTTTCCATACAAAAAAGCCGTTACCGGAATCGGTAACGACTTTTTTTCATGTGCCCAGCGACGTCTTACTCTCACAGGGGGAAACCCCCAACTACCATCAGCGCAAAAGAGCTTAACTGCCGTGTT